>CAUQPA010000311.1:0-5637 GCA_963519325.1 uncultured Pseudomonas sp.
GGTATCTTCAATACCGTCCGGGTCGCCAGTGAAGGGGTGATCCTGGTAATAGCGTTCGCGCTCTTGAGCGCCCTGATAGAGCAGCAGCTCGCCCATTCGCTGGTCGGTTGGTCCGCCCCGGCACGGCTGGCATTGGCCCAGCAACTTGCGCTGGGCGATCTCCAGGGCGTATCTCTGGCCACCGCCGACGTGCTCCGCCAGGCTTACCTGGACAGCTTTGAAACGTTGCTGAAAGGCGCGAGCCTCGTCACTGCGCTGATTGGGCTGGTCACACTGGTAATGCTCAAGCCAAGACGCCCGGACTAGCGCGATTTGGGCAGCTTGATGCGCGAGGTCTCCAGCGAAACGGCGACTGGACGAGGGTTAGGTATGAGTGGCTATCGAGGTATGCCGATAGATGCGAATCCTGATGTGCAAAGGGTAATCCTCAGACAAAAGCAGCTTGCCCTCGTGGCGTAAGTTCTTATCCTCACCCCAAACCTACTCGGATGGCGCCGCCTTCCAAGGACAAACTGTTGCACGGATAAGGATGTATCGCCATGACGAGGACAGTGGCTTTCTTGCTGGTCCCCGAGGTGTTGATGCTGGATTTCGCTGGGCCGGTGGAGGTGTTTTCCATCGCCAATCGCTATCTGCCAGCCGCCGATCACTATCGCCTCGTGACCATCGCCGCCGGGCGGCGGCGCACCCTGCGTTGCTCCAATGGCATGACGATACGCACGGACCTCACCACCCAGCAGCCGCCCGGAGCCTATGACCTGCTGCTGGTGCCCGGTGGGCCGGGGGCCTACCTGGAGCCGCACCCGGACGTCGCCGCCTGGCTGCGTCAGGTGCCCGAGCACTGCGTCCGCTATGGCGCGGTCTGCACCGGCACCTTCCTGCTCGGCAGCGCCGGGCTGCTCGATGGGCGCCAGGTGACCACCCACTGGAATTATCGCGAGCGCCTGGCGCGTCGCTTTCCCCGGGCCCAGGTGACGGCCGACGAGATCTATCTGAGCGACGGGCCACTGCTGACCTCGGCCGGGGTCACCGCCGGCATCGACCTGGCGCTGGCATTGGTGGCCGAGGATCACGGCAAGGTCATCGCCCGCGAGGTGGCCAAGGTGCTGGTGGTGGTCACCCAGCGCCAGGGCAAGCAGGCGCAATTCAGCCCCTTGTTCGACGAACCCGAGGCGGCCACCGCCATCACCCGGGTGCAGCGCCATGTGCTGGCGAACATCGACCAGGCCTATTCCATCAGCCGGCTCGCGGAACTGGCGACCATGGGCACCCGCAACTTCGCCCGGGTGTTCAAGCGCGATACCGGCATGACGCCCCTGGAATTCGTGCTGCGGGCGCGCATCGATCATGCTCGTGGATTGCTGGAGACCAGCGACCTGCCACTGAAGACGGTGGCCTTTCGCAGCGGCTTCGCCAGCGACAGGTGCATGCGCGCCGCCTTCCAGGGCCATCTGGGGCTGACGCCGGCGCAGTACCGCTACCAATTCAGCTGAAGGCGACCTCGATGGCGGTATCACGCCCATCGATGGCAGCTTCCGGCCGTAGATCGTCGTCCCTCCTGCCAGGGCATTGGCCAGAATGGTATGACCTATCGGCGAAGGAGAGGCGCAAACGCCTGACGGGTCCGCCTGCGCGAGCAGCGGCAGGCCTGGCGCGGCGTGGCGCAGCATGGTCATGCATGAACTCAAGCCCTTGGCAATGGCGGGTGCCTATCGTTTCTGTGGCCTGACCCTGGATCCCCGGCGGCGCCTGCTGCTCGACGGCGAGCGGCCGCTGCCGCTCGGAGGGCGGGCCCTGGACCTCCTGCGGGTGCTGCTGGAGCAGCCCGGCGAGTTGATCGACAAGCAGACCCTGATGGCACGGGTCTGGCCTGGCAGCGTCGTCGAGGACATCAATCTGCGGGTGCACATCGCGGCCTTGCGGCGGGTGCTGCGCGCCTACAGCGCCCAGGACCCCATCCTCAGCGCCCGCCAGCGTGGCTACGGCTTCGCCCTCGCGGTGGAGCGCCTGGACGAGGAAGACCTCCTGCCGCTGGCCGAGACGGCGCTACCGCTCACGCCCCTGGAGGGTCGCGCGGCCAGCCTCGTCGAGCTGCGCCGGTCGCTCGTCCAGCGGCGGCTGGTCTCGGTGGTCGGGCCCGGGGGCGTGGGCAAGTCGCTGCTGGTCCAGCACCTGCTGCCCACCCTGGCGGAGAGCTTTCCCGACGGCGTGCAGAGCCTGGACCTCGCCGCACTGGGCACGGTCATGGCGCTGATCGAGCGCCTCGCCAGCGAGCTGGGGCTGGCCGCTGGTACCGGACTGCCCGCCGTGCAGGAGGCTATGTCCGCGCGCCGCCTGCTGCTGGTGCTGGACAATGCCGAGCGGTTGGTCGAGCCCAGTGCCTGGTTGGTGGAGCGCCTGCTACAGGGCTGCCCGTCACTCAAGGTGCTGGTCACCAGTCGCGAAGCCTTGCGCGTGGAAGGCGAGGCGGTGCTGCGCCTGGCGCCCCTGGCGGTGTCTGCCCAACCGTCGCCACGCCTGCGTGACGCCATGCGCGATCCGGCCTTTCGCCTGTTCGTCCGCCGCGCCCGGGCGCGACTGCCGGGGCTGCACCTGCGGCCGAGCGATGTGCAACTGATCGGCGAGATCTGTCGGCGCACCGAGGGGGTGCCCCTGGCGCTGGAGATCCTGGCCGAACAGGTGGCGGCCCAGGGACTCGCCGGGGTACTGGCGCAACTCGAAGGCGGTTACTACCTGGACGTGCAGGGCCGGCGTACCGCGGCGCAGCGGCAGCGCAGCCTGGGTGCCATGCTGGACTGGAGTCTGCACAGCCTGAGCGAGGCCGAATTCGCCGTGCTGGCGACCCTGGCCGAGGCGGGCGAGCGCTTCAGTCGCCCGCAGGCCCTGGCGCTGGCGGCGCAGCGCGGCCTGGAAGAGGCGCATTTCATCCCCCTGCTGGGCCAACTGGTGGACAAGTCGCTGATCCTGGTGGAGGACGGCGGCGAGCGCCTAGGCTACCGCCTGCTGGCCATGCTGCGGCTGCACCTGCGTCAGCTCCGCCAGCAGCCGCCGTTCCAGGGCCTGCTGTTGCCAGGCCAGCGGTGGCACACCCACGGCGCGGGTGAACACCCGGCTCAGGTGCGCCTGATCGAAGAAGCCGCATTCCAGGGCGATCGCCGCCAGGGGTAGGGCGCGCTCGGCCAGCAAGTGCTGGGCACGGACGATGCGCTGTTGGCGCAGCCATTCCAGCGGTGCGAGCCCGGCGCTGAGCTTGAACTGCCGGGTGAAGTGGCTGCGCGACAGGCCGCAGACGGACGCGACCTGGCTGACGCTGATACCGCGCTCCAGGTGCTGCAGCAAGACTTCCTTGGCCAGGCGTTCCTGCCAGGCCGCCAAACCGACCAGACGCGTATCCGGCCGCCTGGATAGAGCTGGGGTGCTATCGACGGTCATGGACATGGCGCTCTCCCTATCGGACCAACCCTGAAGCGGCGGTCTGGATGAGAATCATTCCGTGCGAGGGTCTTGGCTGCGAGTTGCCTATCGTTAATTAGCGTTAAGGCGGCAACCTGTCAGGCGCAGCAGTGTCGCGGATCGGGGTGACGAGCACGGCGCTGGGAGAGCAGATGCCAACCGAACCAGGCGATCGCCAGTCCAGCGGCGACCAGCAGCGGGGCCGGACCATAGCCTTCGAGTTCGTACAGCAGGGCCAGGATGTGGGCGTCGAACAGCCGGCCCAGGGCCAGGCCGGAGCCGATCCACAGGGTGGCGCCGCCGAGGTCGTAGGCGAGGAAGCGCCGCAGGGGCATGGCGCTGGCCCCTGCGCTCAGGGTCGCCAGGGCGGCGGCGCCGGGCAGGAACTTGGCCACCAGCAACAGGCCGGGCAAGCGGGGGGCGGCAGGGACGTGCCCCGGCAGATGACGCAACAACCAGGCGCCGTGCCGGCGGCCGGCCCAGTACCAGAGCAGGTCGGCCAACCCGGTGACCGCGACGCTGGCCAGGAGCGCCAGGAGCAACTCGGCCTCGTCGGCCGCCGCGCCCATCACCACCAGCGAGGGATAGGCCGGTACCGGCAGGCCCAGCTGTTCGCCAAAGACGTTCAGCGTCAGCCAGAGGGTGGCGTTACCGGCCACCAGGGAGGTCAGGGCTTGGGTGCTCATGGCGCGTTCTCGGCAAGGGGAGGCCGTGGGAGCGGCCTCCTAGCGCAAACGGGGCCTACGATTTCGCGAGCTAGAGCCAAACAAGGCGAAAAGACCTGAGGAAGCGGAGTTTACGAGTGGTAAATGAGCATTCCGACCGGGCTGGCGACCCAGGGTCTTTTCAACGCAGTTTGGCCGACGCGCAGCAAATCGTAGTCAGGGCATTTGCGGCAGTTCGTTGGGTCGCAGATCGAACACCAGCACCTCGGCGTCGGTGCCGTGGGCCAGCTGAATTTCACGCTCGCCGCGCAGCCGGACGCCGTCACCGGCCTGCAGCAGCACCCCGTTGAGCTCCAGGCTACCGCGGGCGACGTGCACATAGGCATGGCGCTCGGGGGCCAGCTGCAGGGTGGCGCTTTCATTGCCGTCGAACAGACCGGCGTAGACGCGGGCGCTCTGCCGTACTTCCAGCGAACCCTCGGCGCCGTCCGGCGAGATGATCAATGCCAGACGACCGCGCTTGGTCTCGGCGCTGAAGTGCTGCTGCTGGTAGCGCGGCTCGGCGCGGCGCACGTTGGGCACGATCCAGATCTGCAGGAAGTGCACCCGCTCGCTGTTGGAGTGGTTGTACTCGCTATGGCTGACACCGCTGCCGGCACTCATCAGCTGGACGTCGCCAGGGCGGATCACCGAGCCGGTGCCCAGGCTGTCCTGGTGCTCCAGGGCGCCTTCGAGCACATAGGAGAAGATCTCCATGTCGCGGTGCGGGTGCTCACCAAAGCCCTGGCCGGGGGCCACGGTGTCGTCGTTGATCACCAGCAGGTCGGAGAAGCCCTGCTCCGCCGGGTTGCGATAGCTGGCGAAGGAGAAGGTGTGGAAAGACTTGAGCCAACCGTGGTTGGCGGCGCCGCGATCGGAAGCTTTACGAATGGCCAGCATGCTGAGGCTCCTTGTCTGAGTGAGGGCGCGGTCGGTGCCGACGCCATGGAAGTCATCCTACTGTGGAGCCGGACTTTGATTAACGAGCTGAAAGCGGAATGGTCGTCCTGTTCTAGTTGACGATCCTTGGTCAAGGTGTCGCCAACCGCCCTAGGCCCGGCGTGCTCGTGCGGGCCAGAGCCGTACCAGCAGCGCCAGGAGCGCGGCGGTGAGGGCCAGGCCGGCGACGCCGCTCCAGCCCAGGCGTACCAGCAGCAGGCTGCCCAGGGCCGCGCCACTGGCCATGCCGATGAACATGCCGGTGAAGAGCACCGCGTTGAGCCGGCTGCGGGCCTCGGGTTCCAGGCCGTAGACCTGGGCCTGGTGGGCGATGAGACTGGCCTGGACGCCGAGGTCGAAGACCACCGTCGCCACCGCCAGCAGGACCAGGCCGGTCATCCCCGGCAGCCAGGGCAGCAGGAGCAGGCTGGCGAAGGCCAGGGCCGCGAGGCCGATGCCCAGCCGCGTCACCCATTCCGAGCCGTGACGATCCGCCAGGCGTCCGGCCCAGGGCGCAGCCAGGGCCCCGGCGGCCCCGGCC
>CAUQPA010000312.1:0-5636 GCA_963519325.1 uncultured Pseudomonas sp.
TGGCGGAACTGCACGCCGAGGTAGGCCATGACCACCTGCGTCAGGTCTTCGCCGGCGCGGGCGACGAACATGGGGTAGGGCGGCTGGTACTCGTCATGCACGCGGCGACTCAGGGTGCGGGGGCATTGCAGGTGCTTGGCGATGGCGGATTCCATGGTGATCTCCTCGACACTGGGCGGGACAGGCTGTTACCGACGAACCCTGGCTCGGCTGCTCAGGCGCAGCACCAGGTGCTGCCAGGCCGTTACGATCAGTAGCGCCAAGGCTTCTTCGGCCACCAGCTCGCCGGGATGGGCGCTGGCCCATTCGGCGGTTGAAAGAGGGGTGACAGGGCTGATCATCTCGATACCTGCGGGTCTAGGTTTCGCTGAGGGCCAAGGTAAGGCGCAGCCGTCTGGACCGGCTTGTTCCAGCAGGACAGGGGCTTGACTGGGAGGGACAGCGGCGCCGGCTGACTGCGGCCTGCACCAGCGCGGATCGGTGCGGAGCTGCCAATGCCTTGTTGGGGTGCAGTCTCGGCCACGTTGCTTCGGCGGTGCGACCTAGGGGCTCGCCGCACCGCCGCCTCTGCGTGTCCGGCCAGGCGCCTGATGCCCAGGCCGGGAGAGCAACGCCAGCCGCTCTAGCGCGCGGCTGGCATGGTTGTTGCCGTGCCTCGCCGTCAGAGATCGGCGTTGATCCAGCGAGGATGAGCACCATGAGCAGCACGCACTACTCCACTCAGGTCGTTTCCAAAGAGCGGCGTTTCGAATACTGGAAGGAAGTGGTCTGCCGGCATTGCATCCCGGCCTCCAGTCGGCCCGAGTCCGGGCTGGATTTCGCGGCGCAGCTCCAGGTCGTCTCCCTGGGTTTGCTGGACGTCTGTACGCTGTCCGCACCGCTGCACCACTGGCGGCGCAGTGCCAGCCATCTGCGCAGCGGGCCGGACGACGATCTCTGGCTTGGCTTCAGCCAAGGCGGTCATGGACAGCTGGAGCAGGGCGGCCGGCAGGCGGTCCTGGCACCGGATCGACTGTTTCTCTACGACGCCGATCAGGCCTTCGATTTCAGCCTGAGTGGCAGCCACCGGCTGTTACGTATCCCGCGCTATCTGCTCAGCACCCGGCTACCCGGGGTGGAGCGGCTCACCGCCACCGTGCTCGATGAAGCCCGGCCTGGCATCGTGCCGTTGCGGGAGATGCTGCGTCAGGCCGCCGATGGCTTGCCGGCGCTGGAAGACCCGGCCTATTCCCTGCGTTTCTCGCAGACGCTGCTCGACCTGCTGGTGCTGAGTCTCGAACTGCAGGGTTCGGAGCGCGCCGTGGCCGAGCGGGATCTTTACCCGCGGCTGATGAACCATGTCCTGAGACATTTGAGCGATCCGCAGCTGAACCTCGAGAGCGTTGCCCAGGCCCATCACGTGTCGACCCGCACCGTGACCCGGGCCTTCGCCCGGCACCAGAAGACGCTGATGAGCGTGGTCCTGCAGGAGCGGCTACTGGCCAGCCGCCAAGCCATGGAGCAGGGGCGTTGCCGCAGCGTGTCCGAGGCGGCGCTGGACTTCGGCTTCTCCGATTTCTCGCATTTCAGCCGGGCCTTTCGCAAAGCCTTTGGCGTGGCGCCCCATTCGCTGCTACAGCGGCACTGATCCGCGTTCGGGTTCATCCAGCTGCCTGCCCGGCCGATAGGCCAGGTGATAGCCCAGGCCGACGAAGACCGCGCCGCCCACCAGATTGCCGAGGAACACCGCGACCAGGTTGGGCAGCAACTGGGCCCAGCCCAGCGTTCCGGCGAAGATGGCGGCCGGCAGGATGAACATGTTGGCCACCACGTGCTGGAAGCCGATGGCCACGAACGCCATGATCGGGAACCACATCGCCAGGATCTTGCCGGTCACGTCCTTGCCGGCGAAGGCCAGCCAGACGGCGAGGCAGACGAGCCAGTTGCAACCGACCCCGGAAATGAACGCCTGCAGGAAGCTGGCCGCCACCTTGGCCTGGGCGATGGCGGTGGTCTTGGCCAGGAAGACGCCCTCGGTGAGACCCAGCAGGTGCCCGAAGCAGTAGGCCACCGCCAGGGCGCCGCCTAGGTTGGCCAGGGTCACCCAGCAGAAGTTGCGCAGCACCGCCAGCAGGCCGATGCGCCGGGCAAACCAGGCCATGGGCAGCACCAGCATGTTGCCGGTGAGCAATTCCCCGCCGGCCAGCACGGTGAGGATCAGACCGAGCGGGAACACCATGGCCCCGAGCAGGGCGCTTAGCGACCCCCAGTTGCCCGGCAGGGTGCCTATGACGTGGATGTCCAGCAGAAACCCCAGGGAGATGAAGGCGCCGGCGAGAAAGCCCAGCACCAGCAGGTTGGCAATGGACAGACGACTCTTGGCCACGCCGGCCTGGACGGCCAGGAGCGCGATTTCCTTGGGGGTATTGAGCGACATGATGACTCGGGGAGGGGAGGGACGCGCGGACTGTAAGAACTTGTAACAGGCGCCTCAAGGCGGGGTTGCCTATCACGCCCATAGGCTGGTGCTATGACGTGCCTGGACCTGCCGCTGGTCGGCACAAACGCAAATTTCGTGACTCCACGGCTTTGCCCGGCGTAGGTTTGCGGCCACAATCTCGAAACTACTTTAAGTTCACCTGCGCCGCCGGCTCTGGCTGGGGCGCCGCATTCACTCGTCCTCCGGCTCGCCGATGGGAAACTTTGCATGAAGCTGATCAAATCCACCACCCTCATTCTCTGCATGGGCGTCTCCGCCTGCAGCTCCTTCCAGGGCCATGGCGACCAGGCCGCTACCCCGGCCAAGCCGGCCAATGCCCAAGCCAGTACCGCCGGTAGCGGTGGGCACTGGTGGTGGCCCTTTGGCAGTGAGCAGAAGCCCGCCGAGCCGACCAAGCCGGTAGCCCAGGCCGCCGCGGCCAAACCCGAATCCAAGGTGGCAGCCAAGACCCCGGCTGCCGCGCCGCAGTCGTCCGCTGCAGCGGGCGAAAAAGCCAGCCACTGGTGGTGGCCCTTCGGTAGCGAAGACACCAAGCCCGTCGCCCAGGCCGAGGTTCTCAAGCCGGTGCCGGTCAAGGTCAGCAAGGCCTGGCTGGACGAGCACGAGCAGAAGCTGCGCGTCGCCGTCGCCGGCAGCAACGTCAAGGTCGAGCGCCGTGACGATGCCCTGGTGCTGGTGACGCCGGTGGACGGCTCCTTCAATCCGGATCGCGCCGAGATGCTGCTGCCGGTGATGCTCGGCCCGCTGTCCCGCTCGGCCAAGTCGGTCAGCGTCGACGACGACAGCGCCGTTATCGTGCTCGGCTTCAGCGACAGCACCGGCGCCGCGGCCCTCAACGACAAGATCAGTCTGCAGCGCGCCCAGGCCGTGGCAGCGATCTTCCGCCTCAGCGGCTACAGCGGCAATCGCCTGATCGTGCGTGGCCTGGCCGCCGCCCACCCGCGTGCCGATAACGCCACCGCCGCCGGCCGCGCCGCCAATCGCCGCGTCGAGGTGCTGATCCAGCCGCGCGCTACCGTGCTGGCCAGCCTGCAGTCCCTGGCCGTCCGCTAACTACAAAGCTTGTCCTGAAGCAGGCGACCGGGGCGGGACTTGGTTAAGCTAGGTCGATACCGACCTAGCAGGAGACCTCCATGTCACCGTCCCTCGCCGATATGCGTCGCGACTACACCCGCGACGGCCTGACCGAAGCCCAGGCGCCCGCCGATCCCTATGCTCTCTTCGGCCAGTGGTTCGAGGAGGCGGTACGCACCGAGCAGCCTCCCGTGGAAGCCAACGCCTGCTGGCTGGCCACCGTCGATGCCGAAGGCCAGCCCCATTGCCGGGTGCTGTTGCTCAAGGGCGTCGATGCCCAGGGTTTCGTCTTCTACACCAACTACGACAGCGCCAAGGGCCAGCAACTGGCCGTCCAGCCGCGGGCGGCCATGACCTTCTTCTGGCCGGCCCTGGAACGCCAGGTGCGCATCGAAGGCCTGGTGGAGCAGGTGTCCGCCGAGGAGTCCGACGCCTACTACCGGGTCCGGCCACTGGGGAGCCGCCTGGGCGCCTGGGCCTCGCCGCAGAGCCAGGCCATCGCCGATCGCCATGAACTGGAGCAGCGGTTGGCCGAGGTGCAGCAGCGTTTCGCCAGCGGCGAACCCAGCCGGCCGCCGTTCTGGGGCGGCTACCGCCTCAAGCCGCAGCGCATCGAGTTCTGGCAGGGGCGCTCCAGTCGCCTGCACGACCGCCTCGACTACCAGCGTGGCGAGGGTGGTTGGCAGCGTCAGCGCCTGGCACCTTAAGGCGTTCACAAGGTATCGTCCCTACAGTCGCCAGAAACCTCTCCGGATGCCCTGGGTCAAGCATAAAGGCGATCCACGTCCTGGGGTGCCCGGTGTCGTCCCTGTCTTTCAACTGCCTTCGGAGTAGCTCCATGAACAGAATCCTCCAGCTCGCTGCCTCCCTGACCGCCGTCGCCCTGCTGGCGGGCTGCGCATCCGATCAGTCCGGCGACGTCTATTCGCGCGATGAGGCCCGCCAGGTGCAGACCGTTCGCACCGGTACCATCACCGCCCTGCGCCCGGTCACCATCGAAGGCACCAAGTCGCCGGTCGGCGCCGGTGCGGGTGCCGTCGTGGGCGGCATCGGCGGCAGCGCCATCGGCGGTGGCCGGGGCAGCTTCGTCACCGCCATCATCGGTGCGGTGGCCGGCGGCCTGCTGGGCGCGGCGACCGAAGAGGGCTTCACCAAGGCGAACGGCGTCGAGATCACCGTGAAGGAAGACGACGGCGGCACCCGCGCCTATGTGCAGGCGGTTAACAAGGGCGAGATCTTCCGGGTCGGCGAGCGCGTGCGCATCCTGACCGTCAACGGGACCAGCCGCGTCGCCCCCAACTGATCCGGCGGACCTGGCCAAAGGTACGTCCAAACCCTTCCAGAGCGGGTGTCCGAATCGCTAGACTGCGAGTCGGACACCCGTTTGCGTTTTCGCCCGTAAATAGTTGTCGCCTGGGCGCAAGGCCAGTCGCATGCCGCGTCCTACAATCCCTTCAGTCACCGCCGTGCTCGGCAGGAGAAACCCGATGTCCGCTTCTCAACCCAATGTGCAACGCGCCGCCTTCGACGAGGTGATGGTTCCGACCTACGCCCCTGCCGCGTTCATTCCGGTGCGAGGAGAGGGTTCCCGCGTCTGGGACCAGGCCGAGCGCGAGTACGTCGATTTCGCCGGCGGCATCGCCGTCAGCGCCCTGGGGCATGGCCATCCGGCGCTGATCCAGGCGCTGACCGAGCAGGCCGGCAAGCTCTGGCACGTCTCCAACATCTACACCAACGAGCCCGCTCTGCGCCTGGCGCGCAAGCTGGTGGACCACACCTTCGCCGACCGGGTGTTCTTCGCCAACTCCGGTGCCGAGGCGAATGAGGCCGCCTGCAAGCTGGCCCGTCGTTACGGCCATGACGTCAGTGGCGGCAGCCGCTACGAGATCGTCGCCGCCACCAACAGCTTCCACGGCCGGACCCTGTTCACCGTCAGTGTCGGGGGCCAGCCCAAGTATTCCGACGGCTTCGGTCCCAAGATCGAAGGCATCCGCCACGTGCCCTACAACGATCTGGCCGCCCTCGAGGCCGTGGTGTCGTACAAGACCTGCGCGGTCATCCTCGAGCCCATCCAGGGCGAGGG
>CAUQPA010000313.1:0-5632 GCA_963519325.1 uncultured Pseudomonas sp.
CGCGGCGCTTTTGTTGGGCTTCGACGATAGAGCCGTCTCAACCCAACCTACGATTTACCGCAACCTTGGCAGCCTCTCGTCAAAGCTCAGCGGTCGGCCCTTTCGGTTCCAGCGGATACAGATCTACCTCGTCCGCCAGCTTGGGCAATTCGTCGAGGAAGGCGAGGGAATGTGGCTGGTTGAAATGGTCATCCTGGGCGGCGACCGAGGCCCAGCGGGCCTGGATCACCCAGAGATCGCCGTCTTCGCTGCCCTGGAACACCCGGTAGTCCAGGCAACCCTCGTCCTTCACGGCCAGGGCCGCCAGGTCCAATAGGTGAGCGCCCAGCGCTGGGGAGCGTTCGGGCTGGGCCCGGAGGAGGGTGAGGCTATGGATGTCCGGCATGACGAGGGCGTCTCCTGGAGGGTCGGATGTTCGACCCTCCAGGGCGGCGGACGTCGCGGCGGACTCAGCGATTGATCAGGCCGAGGAATTCCGCGCGGGTGGCATCGTTGGCGCGGAACTGGCCGAGCATCACCGAGGTGACCATGGACGAGTTCTGCTTTTCCACGCCGCGCATCATCATGCACATGTGCTGGGCCTCGATCACCACCGCCACGCCGGCGGCGCCGGTGACATGCTCGATGGCCTCGGCGATCTGGCGGGTCATGTTTTCCTGGATCTGCAGGCGGCGGGCGAACATGTCGACGATGCGGGCGACCTTGGACAGGCCCAGCACCTTGCCCTTGGGCATGTAGGCAACATGCGCCTTGCCGATGAAGGGCAGCATGTGGTGCTCGCACAGGGAATACAGCTCGATGTTCTTGACCAGCACCATCTCGCTGTTGTCCGAAGTGAAGAGGGCGTCGCCCACCACCTCTTCCAGCGTCTGGCCGTAGCCGCGGCAGAGATACTGCATGGCCTTGGCCGCCCGCTTGGGCGTGTCCACCAGCCCCTCCCGGCCGATATCTTCGCCGAGTCCGGTCAGGATCGAGGAGTAGTGCTGTTCGAGAGACATTTGGGTTCCTGTTTGTCGATGAGGAAGTTGGCGCTCGGATGAGACGTCACCCGAGTCACAGGATCACTCGTCGCGACCTTCCATCATGGTGCGCTTGAGCAAGACGTAAAGCGAGCCGGTCCCGCCGTGGCGGGGCAGGCAGGAGGTGAAGCCCAGCACCTGCGGATGCTGGCGGAGCCAGGTGTTGACGTGGCTCTTGATCAGGGGACGGCGACCATCCAGCCGTGCGGCCTTGCCATGGGTCACGCGGACGCAGCGGATTTCCAGGCGCGTCGCCTCGGCGAGGAAGTCCCAGAGGGTTTCCCGAGCCTTCTCCACGGTCATGCCATGCAGATCCAGGCTGCCCTCGAAGGGGATCTGGCCACCCTTGAGGCGCCGCAGCTGGGTGTCCTGCAGCCCGTCGCGGCCCCAGTAGAGCTCGTCCTCGGCGCCGACGTCGATGACGAAGGCGTCACTCAGGCCATCGACCCGGATGCTGGCGGTGGTCCGGGTCGCATCGGCGCGGCGCTGGGCGATCTGGCCCGGGTTGGCGCGCGGCTTGCCGGTGTCGGCATGGTCCTGCTTGAGCGGACGGATCCCGCGGGTGAAGTCAGCGAAAGAGGCATCGTCGTCGTGCATGGCGTTCTCCGGTACAGGGCGTCATTCTACCGGTGGGTCAGGCCGCGTGCAGCAAGAGCTGTACCGCGGCCAGCGCGGCCCTTTGCCGCTCGGCCCAGTCGCCGCTGACTTCCAGGGTGGCTTGTCCATGGGCCTGCAGCCAGTCGCGACAGCGCTCGAAGAAGGCCAGGCGCGCGTCCAGGTCCGGTTGGCAGCGCTGGCCGTCGTCCTGCCAGGCGACGCCGCGGGGATCGAGCAGCAGGTGCAGATCGTAGCGGCGCGCGAGCAGGGCGGGTTCCAGCCAGGCGGGCGCGCTGCCGAACAGCAGTCGGCTCCACAGCAGGTTGCTGAGCAGGTGGGTGTCCAGCAGCAACAGCGGCGGGGCGACGGCGCGGGCTGCGTCTTCCCGGCGTAGTTGCTCGCGCGCGATCACCTCGACGTCCGCCAGGGTGGTATCGGTGCCATGCTGCGCGCAGTACTCACGCACGTACTCCGCGACCGGCAGGGCGCCGAAGTGCTCGCTCAGGGTGGCGGTCAGCCATGACTTGCCACTCGACTCGGGGCCGGTCAGCACCACGACCTTCATCGCGAGTGCCCCAGCGCCCGCCGCCAGTCGAGCCAGCCGTAGGCGGCGAGGCCGACGAACACGGCATAGAGTACGGCGGTGGGGTAGAGGCCCTTGTAATAGAAGAGGCCGACGTAGATGACGTCCAAGACGAACCATAGGGCCCAGCATTGCAGGCGCTTCTGCGCCATCCAGAATTGCGCGACCAGGCTGAAGCCGGTCAGCGCCGCGTCCAGCCAGGGCAGGACGGCGTCGGTATGGGTGCCCATCAGATAGCCGAGGGCAAGGCTGCCCAGGGCGCCCGCAGCGAGCCCGGCGAGCAACGGCCGGGCGGGCAGCGAAGTCACCTGCCGGCCCTGGTGCTGCTGACCGCCACGCAGCCACTGCCACCAGCCATAGAGTTGCAGGACCGCATAGACACACTGCAGGAGCATGTCGGAGTACAGCTTCACGTCGTAGAAGATCCAGACGTAGAGCACCACCATCACCAGGCCGATGGGCCAGCCCCAGATGTTCTGCCGCACGGTGAGCCAGACCGCGACGATGCCCAGGACGGCGGCTACCAGCTCCACGCTGGACATGCCCATGAAGGTGGCGAGGGGTTCCAGAAACGACATGCTTCACATCCGGAGAGATTGGATTCGTCATTGTACGGCACCTAATGGCCGCTCATCGGTCTCTTCAACCGGTCTCGCTCTGGTAAGGTGCCGGGCAGCCACAAGCCGCGCTTGTTGTCCTGGGTACCGCGAAGGGCCACGCCCCGCGGAGCGTCACGGTTCGAACCCCGTTGCCGCCGGAGCCTGCAGCTCCGGCTACCTGCAAATGTTTCACTTGGATGGAGTAATACCATGGACCTATGGAGTGCCTTGCAGGCGCTGATTCTGGGGATCGTCGAGGGCATCACCGAGTTCCTGCCCATTTCCAGTACCGGCCACCAGATCATCGTCGCCGATCTGATCGGCTTCGGCGGAGAAAGGGCCATCGCCTTCAACATCATCATCCAGCTGGCGGCCATCCTGGCCGTGGTCTGGGAATACCGCGCCAAGATCTTCGGCATCGTCACCGACCTGCCACGCAAGTCCTACGCCCAACGCTTCACCGGCAACCTGATCATCGCCTTCCTGCCCGCCGCGGTGTTGGGCGTGATCCTCGGTGATCTGATCCACGAATACCTGTTCAACCCCATCACCGTGGCCTTCGCCCTGGTGATCGGCGGCGTGATCATGATCTGGGCGGAAAAGCGTACCCACCGCATCCGCGTGGAAGAGGTCGACGACATGCGCTGGCACGATGCGCTCAAGGTCGGTTGCGCCCAGTGCCTGGCGATGATCCCCGGCACTTCGCGATCCGGCTCGACCATCATCGGCGGCCTGCTGTTCGGCCTGTCGCGCAAGGCCGCCACCGAGTTCTCCTTCTTCCTGGCCATGCCGACCATGGTCGGCGCGACCGTCTACTCGGTGTACAAGTATCGCCACCTGTTCACCGCCAATGACGTGCTGGTGTTCGGGGTCGGCTTCATCACCTCCTTCATCTTCGCCATGCTGGCGGTCAAGGCGCTGCTCAAGTTCATCGGCAAGCACAGCTACGAGGTGTTCGGCTGGTATCGCATCGTCTTCGGCCTGCTGATCCTGGCCACCTGGCAATTCGGCTGGATCGACTGGCACGCGGCCAAGGCGGCCGGGTGAAACCCGAGCAGGAACAACAGAGCCGGCGCAAGCCGGCTCGTGCGTCCAAGCAGTCCACGGCGTCGAAGAGCACCCCGCGCGGTGCGGCGCCGACGCCGTATCAGCAACGGGCGGCCATCGCCCGCCAGGACATGCTGCTGCTGTTGCAGATTGGCGTCTTCGTCCTGCCCCTGGTCGGCATGCTGTCCCTGGCGGTCGGTCGCGGAGTGCTCTGGCCGATGGCGGTGTACCTGCTGGCCAGCGTCGCGACCTTCCTGCTCTACCGGCACGACAAGCAGCGCGCCCGCGACAAGGGCTGGCGGGTGCCGGAACGGGCGCTACACCTGGGTGAATTGCTCGGCGGCTGGCCCGGCGCGCTGATCGCCCAGCAGCGGTTTCGCCACAAGACGGTCAAGGTGCGCTTCCGCCTGGTGTTCTTCGCCATCGTCGCGCTGCACCAGCTGCTCTGGCTCGACGTGCTCTGCGGGGGCGCCCTGCACCGCCAGTTGCCGCTCTTCTAGGAGTTGGGCAGCGCGGTCGAGGGGGATGGGCTAGGCTTGGCAGGCGAACGCCGCCCGTTGCCCAGGAGATACCCGTTGCGCCTGCCTCCTTCGATCCTTGCCCCCTTGCTCCTGTCCTTGACCCTCGCCGGCTGCGCTTCCAGCCAGAAGACCGCGCTGCCCCAGGCTCCGGAAGCCGGTTCCGGCTACCGGGCCGGGCTGGTGGCCAGCGAGGCCGGGCGTCAGATGGCGGCAGCGGCCAATCCGCTGGCTGCCGAGGCGGGGCGGGAGATCCTGCGCCAGGGCGGTAGCGCCATCGATGCCGCCATCGCCATGCAGGCCGTCCTGACCCTGGTCGAGCCGCAGTCCTCCGGTATCGGTGGTGGCGCCTTCCTGCTCTATTGGGACGGGCGCAGGGTCCAGGCCTACGACGGTCGCGAGACCGCTCCGGCGGGTGCCACGGAGCGCCTCTTCCTGCATGCGGATGGCACCCCCATGGCCTTCGACGAGGCCCGCATCGGCGGGCGCTCGGTCGGGGTGCCGGGGGTGTTGCGCGCGCTGGAACTGGCCCACCGCGACCACGGCAAGCTGGCCTGGCAGACCCTGTTCGAACCGGCCATCCGCCTGGCGCGAGAAGGCTTTCCGCTCTCGCCGCGACTGCACAACCAGCTCGTCCACGATCCCTTCCTCCAGCAGTCGCCCGCAATGGCCGCCCTCTACCTGGATGCCCAGGGCCAGGTGAAGCCGGTGGGCACCCGTCTGCGCAATCCAGAGCTGGCGGACACCTTGGCGCTGATCGCCAAGGCAGGCGCGGGGGCGCTCTATCGCGGCGAACTGGCCCAGGCCATCGCGACCGCGGTTCAGGGCAGCGCCAACCCTGGCAGCCTGAGTCTCGCCGATCTCGCCCGCTATCGCGCCAAGCCGCGGGCACCGCTGTGCACTGACTATCACCGCTGGCGCGTCTGCGGCATGCCGCCGCCGGCTGGCGGCCTCACCGTGGCCCAGACGCTGGGGATCCTGCAGGCCCTGGAAGCCCGCGACCCCGCCTGGGCCTTGGCGCCCCTGCGCCCCGTGCCCACCTCGCTACCGGCGGCCCAGGAGCCGCGCCCGGAGGCGGTCCATCTGATCGCCGAGGCCGAGCGCCTGGCCTATGCCGATCGCGCCCAGTACGTAGCCGATCCGGAGCTGGTGCCGGTCAACGTCAAGGGTCTGCTGGATCCCGGGTATCTGGCCAGTCGTGCCCAGCAGGTCGGCGAGCGCAGCCTGGGCAAGGCCACGCCGGGAATCCCGCCCGGTCCGACCCTGGCC
>CAUQPA010000314.1:0-5624 GCA_963519325.1 uncultured Pseudomonas sp.
GATGAACACCGAGCCGATCAGGCTGGAGGAAGAACGTGTCCAGTTCTGGAAGGGGGTCTCGATGAAATATTGCAGGGGCACCACCAGGCGGCGATCGTCCCAGATGCGCACCACCACGTAGGTGCCGGTAATTTCCTCCACTCGGCCCCATTCCCCCTCGACGATGACCACGTCATCCAGGCGGATCGGCTGGGTCACGGCGATCTGCAGGCCGGCGATGAGATTGCCCAGCACCGGGCGCGCGGCGATACCGGCGACCAGGCCAGCAACCCCGGCGGAGGCGAGCAGGCTCGCGCCAACCTGGCGAACCGCCGGGAAGGTCATGAGCATGAGCGCGATGCCGACCAGCAGCACCACGAAGCTGAGGCTGCGCACCAGCACCCGGTTCTGTGTCTGGATCCGTCGGGCCCGCAGGTTGTCCGCCACGTCCACCGGATTGCGCAGGGCGATGGTGGCGCCCACCGCCTTGACCGCGCGCAGGCCCAGCCAGGTGAAGGCGGCGATGCTCAGCAGTCCGGTGACGTGCTGTACCGCGCGCAACAGCGGCAGAGCATCGGGTGCTGAATTCCAGACACCTTGCAACACCACCAGCGGTACCGCGAGGCGCGCCGGCTTTTCCACGTACTTCACCAGGTTGCGTGCCAGCAGGAAGGGGTTGGCCAGGCGGCGGATGGCAGCGAAGGCCAGGGTCAGGGCGATCGCGGTGATCAGCAGGGCGACCGCGGCGGCGATCAGCGTGGTAATCCAGGGGGCGTCGAGCCAACCCGTCCAATCGATGGCCGTCATGCACTTTCTCCTTCGGCAGACGGCTTCCCTGATCCTGAGAGCTGACGCGCCTGAATCGCGGGAAGCCCTTCGAGATACCTGAAGTCCGACTGGAGGGCTCCTCCCCGGTTCCCCGGATCGAGCGGAAAGCCGTCGTCAGGATTAATACCACCCCTATAGCGAATAGGGGTCTGGCCTCGCTCCGTGCCTGCCCGTCGCCAGGTGGGACAAGGTGTCGCATTGCGCGTCTAAGCTCAGAGGAAACTGCGCAGGGAGCGCAGGAATAGGGGTAGAATTCGCGCCCCAACGAGATACGTCCAGTCAAATGGCGGACCTGCGGAGATCGAGACGGATTTATGAAACCAGTGGTAGTGGTCGTCGAAGACGAGAACATGTTGCTCGGGCTGATGGAAGAGGTGCTCGAAGGTGAAGGCTTTCAGGTGCACACCTTCGGTACTGCGGACCAGGCCTGGGAATACCTGTCGAGCGCCCGTCCGACGCCGGATCTGCTGATCACCGACGTGCGCATGCCCGGCGCCATCGATGGCCTGGAACTGGCACGGCGGGTGAAGCAGCAACTGCCAGGCCTGCCGATCATCGTCTCCTCGGGTTATTTCGAAGAGCTGCAACCGGAGCGGGCGCCGGATATCTACTACCTTCCCAAGCCCTGGCGTTTCGACGACCTGCTGGCGGGTTGCTTCCGCTTCCTCAACCAGCGCAAAGGCTGAGAGTGTCCGGCCAGAATCTGCCGGAGCGCCCTGGCCCTTATTCAGCCCTGGCTAGGCATTGACGACGTCCAACGGTGGGACGTCGCGCCTAAGCTGATTCCATTTCGTTATTTATTCGCCGCTCCTTAGATCGTTTAGCTTTGCCTCCATCAGGCGCCAGACCGGCGCCAAGCGCCCGCCGTAGGGTGCTATCGACAAGGAGGCCAAGCGTGAAAGCCCTGATAAAGACCCTGGTACTGGCGGTTGGCGCCGTCGCATTCGCCGGCCAGGCGGCGGCCGAAGAGCTGGTGATCGGCTACCAGACCGGGGTCGATCCGTCCAAGGTCGCCCAGGCTGATGGCCGCTACGAAAAGGCCATCGGCCAGACGCTCGACTGGCGTCGTTTCAATAGCGGTCCCGAGGTCGTCGCGGCGCTGGCCTCGGGTGATGTCCAGATCGGCAACCTCGGTTCCAGTCCCTTGGCCGCCGCCACCTCGCGCAAGTTGCCGCTGGTGACCTTCATCGTCTCCGCGCAGATCGACTCCGCCGAAGCCCTGGTGGTGCGCAACGGCAGCGGTATCGACAAGCCCGAGCAATTGGTGGGCAAGACCCTCGCCACGCCCTTCGTTTCCACCTCCCACTACAGCCTGCTGGGTGCGCTCAAGCACTGGGGCGTGGATCCGACCACCGTCAAGATCGTCAACCTCAATCCCACCGAGATCGCGGCCGCCTGGCGCCGCGGCGATATCGATGGCGCCTTCGTCTGGTCGCCGGCCTTGGGTGAGATCAAGAAGAGCGGCAAGGTGCTGGCCGATGCCGCCCAGGTGGGCGCCTGGGGCGCGCCGACCTTCGAAGTCTGGGTCGCGCGCAAGGATTTCGCCGAGAAGCATCCCGAGATCGTCAGCCGGTTCGCCAAGGTGACCCTGGATGCATTCGCCGACTACCAGGCCCATGGCAAGGCGTGGGGTGCCGATTCGGAGCAGGCGAAGAAGATCGCCCACCTTACCGGTGCGGACGCCGCCGATATCCCCGAACTGCTAGCCGGCTCGCGCTATCCGGATGCCCAGGCCCAGCTCGGTCCGGACCTGCTCGGCGGCGGTACCGCCAAGGCCATCGCCCGCACGGCCGAATTCCTCAAGGAACAGAAACGCATTCCCACGGTGCTCGATGACTACTCGCCCTACGTGAGCGCCGAGTACGTCCGCAAGGCTCAGTGACTCCGAGTTCTTCACGCCACGACTCGCCCCTCTTCGGAGGGGCTTTTTTTCCCCTCCCGACAGGAGCCGCTCATGAGTCGACTTAGCCTGGAACAGGCCAGTCTTGGTTTCGTCCGCCGCGGCCGTATCCAGCCGATCCTGCAGAATCTCGATCTCGCGGTGGAGAAGGGCGCCGCGGTGGTGGTACTGGGCCCTTCCGGCTGCGGCAAGTCCAGCCTGCTCAATGTACTGGCGGGTTTCCAGCCGCTCGACGGCGGCCGGGTGCACCTCGATGGTCGCACCCTGGAAGGACCCGGTGGCGAGCGCGGCGTGGTGTTCCAGGATGATGCCCTGATGCCCTGGCTCAACGCCCGGGACAATGTCGCCCTGGGCCTGCGTCTACGTGGCCTGCCGCGTGGCGAGCGGGAGCGCCGGGCGCAGGAGATGCTGGAACTGGTAGGCCTGGCCCAGCACGGTGAGCACGCCATCGGCGAGTTGTCCGGTGGCCAGCGTCAACGCCTGGGTCTGGCCCGTGCCCTGGCGGTGAACCCGGATTTCCTGTTGCTCGACGAACCCTTCGGCGCCCTCGATGCCCTGACCCGGGAGCGCATGCAGGTCTTGCTGCTGGAGGTATGGAAGCGCACCGGCAAGGGCCTGTTCCTGATCACCCACAGCGTGGACGAAGCCCTGTTCCTGGCCACCGACCTGCTGGTGCTGGACGGTCCGCCCGCGCGCATCGTCCGCCGTCTCGACGTGCCCTTCGCCCGTCGCTATCTGGCCGGTGAGCCGGTCCGGGACATCAAGGCCGATCCCCGTTTCGCCGAGTTGCGCCAGGAATTGCTCGATCTCTTCCTCCAGGAGACCCCCGACCATGTCCGCTGAAACCCTCGCCACCCCAGTCCGCGAAGCCCGTGGAAGAGGTGCGCTGCGCCTGGATCGCCGCCGCCTTGCCGCGCTCGGCACCTTGACCGGCGTGGTGACGCTCTGGTGGAGCGCAACTCACCTGGGCTGGGTCGACACCCTGTTCCTGCCATCCCCCGAGCAGCTGCTGGTCGCCCTGCAGGGCCTGCTCGCCGACGGCTATCTGGATGCCAGTCTCTGGCAGCACCTGAGCACCAGCCTGCTGCGCGTGCTTGCCGCGCTGCTGGCGGCGGTGCTCACGGCGGTGCCCCTGGGCATCGCCATGGGCCTCAATCCAACGCTGAACGCCGCCCTGGATCCGCTGGTGGAGTTCTATCGGCCGATCCCACCGCTGGCGTACCTGCCGCTGATGGTGATCTGGTTCGGTATCGGCGAGCTGTCCAAGGTGCTGCTGATCTATCTGGCGCTGTTCGCGCCGCTGCTGATCGCCACCGTGGGCGGGGTGCGCCGGGTCGATCGCGCACGGGTCCAGGCGGTGCGTTGCCTGGGCGCGTCGAAGGTGCAGGTGGTGCGCCACGTCATCCTGCCCAGCGCCTTGCCCGACATCCTCACCGGCCTGCGCATCGCTCTGGGGGTGGGCTGGTCGACGCTGGTGGCGGCCGAGCTGATCGCCGCCAATCGTGGCCTGGGTTTCCTGGTGCAATCGGCGGCGCAGTTCATGGCCACCGACGTGGTGGTGGTGGGCATCCTGCTGATCGCCAGCATCGCCCTGTCCATCGAACTCGGTCTGCGCGCGCTACAGCGGCGCTATGCCGGCTGGAACTGAGGAGAGGCAGGATGACCATCACCTTCGAACGCCTGAGCCCCGCCCTGGGTGCGCGGGTCCACGGCCTGGACCTGCGCGAGCCGCTGGACACCGCCAGTCATGCCGCCCTGCATCGGGGACTGCTGGACCACCAGGTGTTGTTCCTGCGCGACCAGCTGCTGACGCCGCGCCAGCAGCGCGACGTGGCAGCCCGCTTCGGCGACCTGCACATCCATCCCATCTATCCCAAGCACCCCGAGCAGCCGGAAATCCTGGTGCTGGACACCGAACTCAACGACCTCAGGGACAACGCCCTCTGGCACACCGATGTCACCTTCATCCAGACCCCGCCGCTGGGTTCGCTGCTCAGTGCGCGCCAGGTACCGGCCTATGGCGGCGATACCCTCTGGGCGAGCAATTCGGCGGCCTATACGGCGCTGTCGGCTCCGCTGCGCGAGTTGCTGGACGGGCTGACCGCCTGGCACGACCTGAGCAAGTCCTTTCCCCTGGAGCGCTTCGGCCATACCGCGGAAGGGCTGGCGCGCTTCAATGCGGCGCGGGCGGCCAATCCGCCCGTGTGCCATCCCGTGGTCCGGGTGCATCCGGAGACCGGGCAGAAAGGGCTGTTCGTCAGCGCGGGCTTCACCACCCGCATCGCCGAGCTGGAAGAGGCCGAGAGCGATGCCCTGTTGCAGCTGCTGTTCGCCCATGCGGCCCGCCCGGAATTCCAGGTGCGCTGGCAGTGGCAGGCAGGGGACCTGGCCTTCTGGGACAACCGCATCACCCAGCATTACGCCTGTGACGACTACCGTCCCCAGCGCCGCATCATGCATCGGGCGACCATCCTGGGTGATCGGCCTCGAGGACCGGGCGCGGCCGCCTGAGCTACGCGTCGCGCCAGGGCGCCAGGATGCCGGCCCGATCAGTCGCCGAGGACGTCCATCAGGCCGAGGACGAAGAAGAGCACGATGCACACCACGGCGACCACCACCGGTATGAAGCGCGGATCCTTGATCGCCTTCCACATGACCTGCCGATTGCTACGCGACTTATCCATGACGCCTCTCCCTGGAGAAAGCCCGCGAGCTTAAAGCATCGCCGGGGGTAGGGGATAGCGGCGGTATCCGGGCCTCTGTTCGGTCGCCAACGCTTGCGCGACGGATGCGCGAGCCTGTGGCTCGGGCAGGGGGAGGCTGGACAGCCAGGTTGGATCCAGAGGGCAGGGCATCGACGCTTTGGCTGGACCCGCGGGCAGGGCTTGGGTGTGTTGGGCTTCGCTATGCTCAGCCC
>CAUQPA010000315.1:0-5600 GCA_963519325.1 uncultured Pseudomonas sp.
GGTACGCCAGTACCGCTGATGGCACTCATGGAGATCAGACAGATGTTTCTACTCAGGCCCCTGGCCGCCCTGACGCTGGCCCTCGTGGCCGCCAACGCCCTCGCCCAGAACAGCACCGCCACCGTCCAGCAGGACGGCAATAGCGGCACCATCAGCCTCGACCAGAGCGGCCCCGGCAATAGCGCCGCCCTCTATCAGCTGCAAGGCGAAAGCAACGCAATCAGCGTGGTCCAGACCGGTGCCAGCAGCGCCACCGTCACCCAGGGTGGCGACGTCTACGGCTATGCCCAGGGCAACGTGGCGAGCCTGCGCCAGGAGGGCGGCAGCAGCGTCCATACCCTGACCCAGGACGGCTTCGGCAACCAGGCCACCGTCACCTCGCTGGGCAGCAACAGCGGCACCCTGGTCCAGGCGGCGTCGAGCGCCCAACTGACCCTGGAGCAGACTGGCGACAACAACCAGGTACGGGTCGACCAGAGCGGCGATGGCGCCGTGGCCACCCTTACCCAGCAAGGCACTGACAACCGTATCGAGTTGACCCAGCAGGGCTATCCTGGTGGCGTGGCCGAGTTGACCCAGCGTGGCCAGGGCAACCTTGCCACCGCCGTCGCTTCCGGCAAGTTCAACGAGCTGTCCTTCACCCAGGACGGCAACCGCAATGAGCTGAAGGTCGACCAGTCGGGTCGCGGCAACCACAGCACCGGCAGCTCCACCGGTGATGACAACCTGGCCAGCTTCAGTGTCCAGGGCGACAGCAACACCACCAGCATCGTGCAGAACGGCAATGGCAACGAGGCACGCCTCGACACCAACAGCGCCTATAGCACCGCCACCATCGACCAGCGTGGCGACAGCAACCGCGCGACCATCCTGCAGACCTCGGCCAACTTCAACAGCTACAACGACAGCGCGCGGATCTCGCAGAACGGCTTCGGCAACAGCGCTATCATCAACCAGCGGTGAAACTCAGCGCCTGGCTGCTCGCGGCCCTTCTGCCCCTCGCGGGCGGTGCCGCGGCCAGCGCCCGTCTGGAGCTGCAGCCGCAACCGGCGGGCGCTCAGGTGGAGCTGTGCTTCGCTGGCGAAGACGCGCCCCTGCGCTACGAACTCATCGTCGAAATGCACGGCCCGGGGGGCGTCGCCCGCACGCGCCAGGCCGGCGAGGCCAGGGGTGATGGCTGCCCGGTCACCACGCACCTGGGCGCCGCGCCGGGCAGCCTGATCGAGGCAAGGCTGAGTTGGCAGCGGCAGGGCCAGGCGCAGCCGGCCATCGAGCGACGCTTGCAGCTGTAGCTCGGCGCAGAGGTTCCACGTGGAACCCTGGGCTACAGGGTCAGCGGCAATTCCAGCACGGCGTGCTGACGCGCAGCCAGACGCTGCTGGAATTCGGCCGGATCATGGATCAGCACATCCTGGCCGGCGAAGGCCTGGGCGGCGATCAGCCGCGACAGCCAGAACCTCACGCAGGCGACCCGCAAGAGCACCGGCCACAGCTCGGCTTCCCGCGGCGTGAAGTGGCGGTCGGCGGCATAGGCCGCCAGCAACGCCCGGGCGCGGGGTAGATCCAGCGCGCCGCTCTCGGTGGAGCACCAGTCGTTCACCGTGATGGCGAGGTCATAGAGCATCCAGCCGGAACTGGCGTTGTAGAAGTCGATGACGCCCGACAGCCGCGGGCCATCGAACATCACGTTGTCGCGGAACAGATCGCCATGCAGATTGGCCTCGGGCAGCGGCGGCTGCGGCTCGGCCAGCAGGCTGCGGATCTCCGCCAGGGTGCGTTCCAGCAGCGGCTGGGCGGTCGCGTCCAGGGTCGGCGCCAGGCGCTCGCCCTCGGCCAGCATCCAGGCCAGGCCGCGATCACTGGCGCGCTCGATGCGTTTTTCACCCGCGGTAGCCCGGTGCAGATGACCCAGCAGGTGGCCGACTTCGCTGCAGTGATGGGGATTGGGCGCACGCTCGTGGCGACCGGCCAGGCGCGGTTGCAGCAGCGCCGGCTTGCCAGCCAGCTGGCGCAGCGCCTGGCCGTCCTGGGTGCGCACCGCATAGGGTACCGGCAGGTCGGCGTCGTGGAGGACGTCGAGCAGCTCGATGAAGAACGGCATCTCCGCCACCGGACCGCGCTCCACCAGGGTCAGGACGAATTCGCCGCCTTCCAGGCTGATGAAGTAGTTGGTGTTTTCCGAACCCTCGGCGATACCCCGGAAATCCCGCAGCCGGCCCAGGCCATAGGGCGCGAGAAAGGCTTCGAGGGTGGGACGATCGAGGGGCGTGAAGACGGACATGACGGGGCCTGGCGGAGGAATGTGCGAGCGGCGCGCAGTTTACCGGTCCAGGCGCCTTGCGCCTACCAGCTGAACAGGCGCCAGCTGGGGACGTGCAGGGTCGGCTTGTCGTTGGCGGCGGTGCTGCTGCCGTCGGCGGGCACCAGCTCGTAGGGCGCGCCGTGCTTGGGGATGACGCGGGTGGACTGCAGCACGCCGCGGATCCGCGTTTCCTCGATGGTCTGCTCGCCGGCCTGGTAGCGGATCACCTTGATCTCGTCAGGCAAGGGCTTTTCCCCGGGCGGCAGCGGTTCCGCGGCCTGCACCAGCGGGGCCAGCAGCAGAGCGGCGAGGAGGAAGCGACGAGCACCCATGGTAACCTTTGACCTTTTGAACGGAGCGAGTGGTCGATTCTAGAACCCGGCCTTGCCGTCGTCGAGACTGGCCGGACAGACGCCGCACACGCCACGACAAAGGTCCAGACCATGAGCCACGCCCCTCTCGTCCTGGTGGACGGTTCCTCCTACCTCTACCGCGCCTTCCACGCCCTGCCGCCGCTGATGACCTCCACCGGCAAGCCGACCGGCGCGGTGAAGGGCGTGCTGAACATGCTGCTGTCCCTGCGCCGCCAGTACCCGGACAGCCTCTTCGCGGTGGTCTTCGACGCCAAGGGCCCGACCTTCCGCGACGAACTCTTCGCCGACTACAAGGCCCAGCGCCCGGCCATGCCCGACGACCTGCGCAGCCAGGTCGAGCCGCTGCACGCCTGCATCCGCGCCCTGGGCCTGCCGCTGCTGGCCATCGAGGGGGTGGAAGCCGACGACGTCATCGGCACCCTCGCCCGCCACTGCGCCAGCGCCGAGCGCCCGGTGGTGATCTCCACCGGCGACAAGGACATGGCCCAGCTGGTCTGCCCCTACGTCACCCTGGTCAACACCATGAGCGGCAGCGTGCTGGACGTGGAGGGAGTGAAGACCAAGTTCGGCGTGGGTCCGGAGCTGATCATCGACTACCTGGCGCTGATGGGCGACAAGATCGACAACATCCCCGGGGTGCCCGGGGTGGGCGAGAAGACCGCCGCCGGCCTGCTCAATGGCATCGGCGGTGGCCTGGATGTCCTCTATGCCAACCTGGAGGCCGTGGCCGCCCTGCCCCTGCGCGGCGCCAAGTCCCTGGCCGCCAAGCTGGACCAGCATCGCGAGCAGGCCTACCTGTCCTACCAGCTGGCCACCATCAAGCTGGACGTCCCGCTGGACCTGACCTTCGACGAACTCAACGTCGGCGAGCCCCATGTGGAAGCCCTGATGGCGCTCTACCAGGAGCTGGAATTCAAGTCCTGGCTGGACGAGCTGATCCGCGACACCAAGCGCCAGGGCGCGCCCCTGCCATTGGCCGAGGACGCCGCCACCACCCAGGTGGAGACCCACTACGACACCGTGCTGGAACAGGCCGACTTCGATGCCTGGCTGGCGCGCCTGCAAGCCGCCGACTGCTTCGCCTTCGACACCGAGACCACCAGCATCGATGCCCAGCGTGCCGACCTGGTCGGGCTGTCCTTCGCCGTGGCGCCGGGCCAGGCCGCCTATGTGCCCCTGGCCCACAGTTACATGGGCGCGCCCACCCAGCTCGGTCTGGAGCCGGTATTGGCGGCGCTCAAGCCGCTGCTGGAAGACCCCAAGAAGCTCAAGGTGATGCAGCACGGCAAGTACGACCTCAATGTGCTGGATCGCTACGACATCAGGATCCAGGGCATCGCCTTCGACACCATGCTCGAATCCTATGTACTGGACGCCACCGCCACCCGCCACGACATGGACAGCCTGGCGCTCAAGTACCTGGGCCACAGCACCATCCGTTTCGAGGACATCGCCGGCAAGGGCGCCAAGCAGCTGACCTTCGACCAGATCGCCATCGAGCAGGCCGGCCCCTATGCCGCCGAGGATGCCGACGTCACCCTGCGCCTGCACGAGACCCTCTGGCCGAAGCTGGAGGCCGTGCCTGGCCTGGCGGCGGTGCTGCGCGACATCGAGATGCCGCTGGTGCCGGCGCTGGCACGCATCGAGCGCAACGGCGCCCTGGTCGATTCGGCGCTGCTCGGGGTCCAGAGCCGCGAGCTGGGCGAGAAGATGATCGCCCTGGAAAAGGAGGCCTATGAGCTGGCCGGCCAGGAATTCAACCTGGGTTCGCCCAAGCAGCTGGGCGAGATCCTCTTCGTCAAGCTGGGCCTGCCGGTGGTCAGCAAGACCGCTTCCGGCCAGCCGTCCACCGCCGAGGCGGTGCTACAGGAACTGGCCGACCAGGACTTCCCGCTGCCCAAGGTGCTGATGCAGTACCGGCAGATGAGTAAGCTCAAGAGCACCTACACCGACAAGCTGCCGCAGCAGATCAATCCGCGCACCGGCCGCATCCACACCAGCTACCACCAGGCGGTGACGGCCACCGGCCGGCTGTCTTCCAGCGACCCGAACCTGCAGAACATCCCGATCCGCACCGCCGAGGGCCGGCGCATCCGCCAGGCCTTCGTCGCGCCCCAGGGCTATCGCCTGCTGGCGGCGGACTATTCGCAGATCGAGCTGCGCATCATGGCCCACCTGGCCCAGGACGAGGGCCTGCTGCACGCCTTCCAGAACGACCTGGACGTACACCGCGCCACCGCCGCCGAGGTGATGGGCGTACCCCTGGAAGAGGTCAGCAACGAAGACCGCCGGCGCGCCAAGGCCATCAACTTCGGCCTGATCTACGGCATGAGCGCCTTCGGCCTGGCCAAGCAGATCGGCGTCGGCCGCGCCGAGGCCCAGGCCTATATCGACCGCTACTTCCAGCGTTATCCGGGCGTGCTGGCCTATATGGAGCGCACCCGTGCCCAGGTGGTGGACCAGGGCTATGTGGAAACCCTCTACGGCCGCCGGCTGTACCTGCCGGACATCCATTCCAAGAACCAGGGTCTGAGGCGCGCCGCCGAACGGGCGGCGATCAACGCCCCCATGCAGGGCACCGCGGCGGATATCATCAAGCGCGCCATGATCGCCGTGGACGCCTGGCTGCAGGCGACCCCCGAGCTGGATGCCCGGGTCATCCTGCAGGTGCACGATGAACTGGTGCTGGAAGTGCGCGAAGACCAGGTAGAACGCCTGCGCGAAGGCCTGCTACCGCTGATGAGCGGCGCAGGCGAGCTGGACGTGCCGCTGCTGGTGGAGTCGGGCGTGGGCGGTAACTGGGATGAGGCGCACTGATCAGTGCGCTGAAGGTTGGGCGTGTTGGGCTTCGCAGGCTCAGCCCAACCTACGGGTCCTGCACGTCGTGGTAGCTCCGTAGCGTGGAAAACGGCGCAGCCTTTTCC
>CAUQPA010000316.1:0-5597 GCA_963519325.1 uncultured Pseudomonas sp.
TGGGTCAGTTTTCAGTCGGCAGAACAGCCTCTACTGGGTCAGTTTTCGGTCAGCAGCAACAAGGTACGCGGGCTTGCGCACCAAGCGAGGTCGCGGAGAGAGGGAAAGCTGACGCCCAGGAGGCTCTAGACGAGTCCAGAGTGCTTAAAGCTTTGTTGGGTATCAACGCTCTTATGTTTGTAGCCGAGTTGGTTCTTGGGGTTATTGCTGAGTCCACAGGGTTGATTGCGGATTCACTGGATATGTTCGCCGATGCCGCTGTTTATGGCCTTGCCTTCTATGCCGCTGGACGGAGCAAGGGTCTACAGCTTAAGGCCGCACATCTGTCGGGCTTTCTACAAATAGCGCTCGCGTTAGGCGTTTTATTGGAAGTTGTGCGCAGATTTATTTTCGGCAGCGAACCTGAGTCATTGTTGATGATGGGGGTTGGCCTGGTCGCCCTTGTGGCCAATGTTGGCTGTTTGCTCTTGATATCAAAACACCGGAATGGTGGCGCTCACATGCGAGCAAGCTGGATATTCTCAGCAAACGATGTATTGGCCAACCTAGGGGTTATTGTTGCTGGCTTACTGGTTATGCTTACGGGTTCGCCTTATCCCGACCTTGCCATTGGTTTTGCTGTCGGGCTGCTTGTCCTCAACGGTGGTCGGCGAATTCTTGCCATGAAGGCTTGATGATCGTGCTCAAACCTCCGCCCATTAAGCAACGTGGAGGTTTAACCGGGAGGAAATTAATCTTTCTTTTTTCGATCTACCTAAAGGACGTGCTCACGCGCTTGCCAACCCTGAAAGCCAGCGCCTTGATCGAGCTGTTGCTGCACAGCTGGGCTCCCCGGCAGGGCGTGATGCCCCGTTCGCCTAGCTAGATGTATGCGTCCGGTTGATTTCTGTACGTCGGCACGATGGTGCCCACTTACCGTGAGCAAACGCTCTTTTCTGCCACCTCAATCAGATCGGCCTTGCCAGCTTGCGGGCGACTGTACGCATGACCTGCTGGGATGACGATGGTTGCGTTGGCGTTCGAACAGTGGTCGTGAAGGGTTTCAAGAGGCCTCGAAAAATTGAAAAATTGTTAGTCTTGTAAAATGCTTATAAAACAGTATGTTACAATCTACTAACTGTTAGAGTCATTCAGATACAACGATGGCTGCGTGATCGCCCGCTCGGCCGAGGCCAAGCGCCTGGGCATCGCCATGGCCGCGCCCTGGTTCCAGGTGCGCGACCTGGCCCAGCGCGGCGAGGTGGCCGCCTTCAGTTCCAACTATGCCCTCTACGGTGACCTGAGCGACCGGGTGATGCGCACCCTGGCCACCCTGGTGCCGCGCCTGGAGCGCTACAGCATCGACGAGGTATTCGCCGAGCTGGCCGGTCTGCCCGAACCGCTGGACGCCCTCGGCCACCGCCTGCAGGCGCGGGTGCAGAAATGGACGGGCATTCCGGTGAGCGTCGGCATCGCCGGCACCAAGACCTTGGCCAAGCTCGCCAATGCCGCGGCCAAGCGCTGGCCGGAGCGTACCGGCGGGGTGCTCGATCTGCGCGACCCGGCGGTGCATGACTGGGTGCTGCGGCACTCGCCGATCGAGGACGTCTGGGGCGTGGGGCGGCGACTGGCGGCGCGCCTGCGTGGCCAGCAGGTGACCACCGCCTGGGAATTGGCCCAGCAGGACCCCTGGACGCTGCGGCAGAGATACAGCGTGGTGCTGGAAAAGACTGCCCGTGAGCTGCGCGGGCTGGCCTGCCTGAGCCTGGAGGAATTGGAAGCGCCGCGGCAGACGATCTGCAGCAGCCGCATGTTCGGCCGGCGCCAGTACCAGTTCGGCGCCCTGGCCGAGGCGGTGGCCAGCTACACCGCCCGCGCCGCGGAAAAGCTGCGCGGCCAGGGCTCGCTCTGCCGCGCGCTGCGGGTCAGCATCCAGACCGGTATGCACGGCGCCGACGAGGGCCGCTACGCCAATGCCGCCCTGCTCACGCTGCCGGTGGCCAGTGACGACACCCGGGTGCTCAACGACTATGCCCAGTCCGGCCTGCGCGAGATCTTTCGCGATGGCTTCGGCTATGCCAAGGCGGAGATCCTGCTGCTCGACCTCTGTCGCCGCGAAGACCTCGCCGGCGATCTCTTCGCCGCCGCGCCGGATCCGGCCAGTACCCGCCTGATGGCGACCCTGGATGCCATCAATGGCAAGTTCGGCCGCGAAACCCTGAGACCCGCACGCATCCCGCGCGATCCCGCCTGGCAGATGCGCCGCGACCTGCTCAGTCCGCGCTACACCACCCGCCTCGACGAACTCTGGACGGTAGGCTGAGCCCGCCCGCGTCTCGCCGCCCTAGCGGTTGCCAGTGGTGCGCCGTTGCCAGGCGTAGCCCACGCCCAGCAGCAGGAACCATAGGGGGCTGGCCAGCAGCGCCTGGCGGGTATCGTCCTGCAGCGTCAGCAGTACCAGCACCCCGGCGAAGAAGGCCAGCACGGCGTAGCACACCCAGCGCCCGCCCGGCAGGCGGAAGGTCGCGGCGGCATGCTGCTCCGGGCGGTGGCGACGGTAGGCCAGCCAGGCCAGCAGGATCAGCGACCAGACGAACATGAACAGCACCGCCGCCAGGGTGGTGACCAGGGTGAAGGCGGTGACCAGGTTGGGAATCAGGTAGATCAGCAAGGTGCCCAGCAACAGGCACAGGCAGGAGAGCACCAGCCCGCGCGCCGGTACCGCCGCCCGCGAAAGACGGGTGAGGCTGCGCGGCGCATGGCCTTCGCGCGCCAGGCCATAGAGCATGCGGCTGGTGGAAAAGATGCCGCTGTTGGCTGAGGAAGTCGCCGAGGTCAGCACCACGAAATTGATCAGGCTGGCCGCCATGGGCACGCCGGCCAGCACGAAGAGTTCGACGAAGGGGCTCTTGTCCGGCACGACCTGGCGCCAGGGCGTCACCGCCATGATCACCACCAGGGCCAGCACATAGAACACCAGGATGCGCAGCGGAATGGAGTTGATGGCGCGGGGCAGGTTGCGCCGGGGATCGGCGGTCTCGGCGGCGGTGGTGCCCACCAGCTCGATGCCGACGAAGGCGAACACCGCGATCTGGAAGCCGGCGAAGAAACCACCCAGGCCCATGGGGAAGACGCCACCGTCATTCCACAGGTTGGCGAAGCTGGCGACGTTGCCCGCGGGGGAGCGGAAGCCCCACAGCACCAGGCCGAAGCCGGTGACGATCAGGGCGCAGATGGCGACGATCTTGATCAGCGCGAACCAGAATTCCAATTCGCCGAACAGCCGCACCGTGACCAGGTTGAGCCCCAGCAGGAGCAACACGCACAGCAGCGCCGGGATCCAGGGTGCGAGGCCGGGCCACCAGAACTGGGCGTAGGCGGCGATGGCGATGACATCGGCGATGGCGGTGACGATCCAGCAGAACCAGTAGGTCCAGCCGCAGAAGAAGCCCGCCCAGGGGCCGAGCAGGTCGCTGCAGAAGTCGATGAAGGAGCGATACTCCAGGTTCGCCAGCAGCAGCTCGCCCAGGGCGCGCATGACGAAGAACAGCGCGCTGCCGATGATCAGGTAGACCAGCAGGATCGACGGACCGGCGAGGGCGATGGTCTTGCCCGAGCCCATGAACAGGCCGGTGCCGATGGCGCCGCCGATGGCGATCAGTTGCAGATGGCGGTTGGACAGGCTGCGTTGCAGCTCCTCGGGCGGGGTGGGTGACGCGGACATGACGAGCGGATACCTGGCAGCGACAGCGGGGGCCACAAGGTAAGAGATGCCTGCCGGGCATGCCAGTCGTTTTGCCAGGACAGCATGCCGCAGGGCGGGTCTGCCGCTGGCCACCGGCAGCCTGCCATTGGTTACCCGCGGGACTGGCGAGGCAGCCTTGAACCCGCCTATCATGGCCGTCTGGGCCCAGTGCTGAGGGTCTGGCGGCCACGAGATCCATCAGCGCCTCTGCCAGTGAGTCGTCCCTTGTCCTACCTCGAAACCTTCGCCTGGGAAACCACGCCGCTGGGCGCTCGCCCTGACTGGCCGGTCGCGCTGCGGACCACCTATGACCTGCTGATGGCCTCGCCCTTCGCCATGTGCGCGACCTGGGGCGCCGAGCAGACCCTGATCTACAACCCGGCCTACGCGCCCTTTCTCGGCGCCAGGCATCCTGCGGCGCTGGGGCAGCCTATCCACGAGGTCTGGGCCGAGCTCTGGTGCGAAATCGCGCCCCTGATCGAGCGGACCCTGGCCGGCGAGGCGCTGCACTTCGTCGACAAGCACTTCGTGATGACCCGCAACGGTTATCCCGAGGACACCTACTGGAGCTTCTCCTACAGCCCGCTGCGGAACGGCGAGACTATCGTCGGCATGCTCAACATCACCACCGAGACCACCGCCAGCGTGTTCGCCCATCGCCAGCGCGACGCCGCCGAGGCCGCGCTGCGCCGACACAACCTGTCGCTGGAGCAGGAGCTGAGCGTCCGCATCGACGAACGCGACAGCGCCCGCGAGGCCGAAAGCAATGCCCGGGTCAATGCCGAGCGGGTCCGCCTGGCGCTGGCCGCCGGCGCCATCATCGGCACCTGGTACTGGGACCTGCCCACCGACAGGTTCACCGTCGACGAGGCCTTCGCCGCCAGCTTCGGTCTGGACCCTGCTCTCGGCCGCAGCGGCCTGAGCCTGGCCCAGGTGGTCGCCAACGTCCACCCGGACGACCAGGCGGGTCTTGCCGCCGCCATCGCCGAGGTGATCGGTCGCGGCGGTCGCTATGCCCACCAGTACCGCGTGCGCCGCCGTGACGGTCGCTACTACTGGCTGGAAGCCAACGGCCATGTCGAGCTGGCGCCGGACGGCACCCCGCTGAGATTTCCCGGCGTGCTGCTGGACGTGGACGGTCGTCGTGCCCTGGCCGACGAGCGTGACCGCGCCCTGGCCGACCTGCGCGAGCTGACCGCCACCCTGGAACAGCGCGTCGAGGAGCGCACCGAGGAACTCCGCCGCTCCGAGGAGGCGCTGCGCCAGTCGCAGAAGATGGAGGCCGTCGGCCAGCTCACCGGGGGCCTGGCCCACGATTTCAACAACCTGCTGGCGGGGATCTCCGGCAGCCTGGACTTGATGAGCCTGCGCATCGGCCAGGGCCGCTTCACCGAGCTGGAGAAATACCTGCTGGCCGCCCAGGGCAGTGCCAAGCGGGCGGCGGCCCTAACCCACCGGCTGCTGGCCTTCGCCCGCCGCCAGACCCTGGCGCCCGAGCCCACCCTGGTCAACCAGCTGGTGGGGGGCATGCTCGACCTGGTGCAACGCACCGTCGGCCCGGCCATCCAGGTGCAGTTCATCAGCCTGCCGGACGACCAGCCGCTGCTGGTGGACCAGTCCCAGCTGGAAAACGCCCTGCTCAATCTCTGCATCAACGCCCGCGACGCCATGCCCGGCGGCGGGCGTATCCTCATCGAAGCGAGCTACCTCCAGGTGGGTACCTCGGCGACCCCGGACTTCGAGCTGGCAGCGGGACACTATCTGCACCTGCGGGTGACCGACAGCGGCAGCGGCATGACCCCGGACGTCGCGGCCAAGGCCTTCGAACCCTTCTTCACCACCAAGCCGATGGGGCAGGGCACCGGCCTCGGCC
>CAUQPA010000317.1:0-5588 GCA_963519325.1 uncultured Pseudomonas sp.
GCCTCCTGCCGCTGGGCACCGCCAACGATTTTGCCCGCGCCGCGGGCGTGCCGCTGGAGCCGGCCGCGGCGCTGGCCCTGCTCGATGGGCCGACCAGTGCCATCGACCTGGTCGAGGCCGATGGCCAGCTGTTCCTCAACATGGCCACCGGTGGCTTCGGTTCCCAGGTCACTGCCAATACCCCGGGTGAACTCAAGCGCCTGCTCGGTGGCGCGGCCTATCTGCTCACCGGCCTGACCCGCTTCGCCGAGGTGCACTCCGCCAATGGCCGGTTCCACGGACCGGATTTCGAGTGGGAAGGCGAATTCCTCGCCCTGGGTATCGGCAATGGCCGCCAGGCCGGCGGCGGCCATGTGCTGTGCCCCACCGCGGTGGTCAACGACGGCCTGCTCGACGTGGGTATCCTGCCGGCGTCCCAGGACGTACTCGGCACCCTCGGTGAATTCCTCAGCAAGGGCTTCAGCACCGAGGAGATGTTCATCCGCGCGCGGCTGCCCTGGGTCGAGCTGGAAGCCGCCGAAGGGCTGGACATGAACCTCGATGGCGAACCGGTCAAGCGGGACAGGGTGAGATTCGAGGTGCGACCGGGTATCCTGCAAGTCTGTCTGCCGGTGGATTCGCCCCTGCTGGGTGCCACCGCTGGCACCCTGGCCACGCCGGTGGCGACGTCCTGAGCGGGAGCGCGCGGAGGTACCGTTGGAGCTACTGATCAATGCGGGAATCGTGCTGGCGACGGTAGCGGGCATGGAGGCCTTCGCCTGGTGGTCGCACAAGTACATCATGCACGGCTGGGGGTGGGGCTGGCATGAGTCCCATCACCGCCCGCGCACCGGCTGGTTCGAGAAGAACGATCTCTATGCCATCGTCTTCGCCGGCCTGGCCATCCTGCTGATCGCCCTGGGCAACGCCGGTTACTGGCGCCTGGAATGGATCGGCGCGGGCATGACCATCTACGGCCTGCTCTATTTCATCGCCCACGACGGCCTGGTGCACCAGCGCTGGCCGTTCCGCTACGTCCCCCGGCGTGGTTACCTGAAGCGGCTGTACCAGGCGCATCGCATGCACCATGCGGTGGACGGCCGTGACGGCTGCGTGTCCTTCGGCTTTTTGCTGGCGCCTTCCACCCAGAGACTCAAGCAACAGCTGCGGGCCATACATGGTGGCGCCCTGGATTCCTCGCGCGAGCGCAAGGTGCGGGATCAGGTGCAGGAAGGACAGTAAGCGGGAGGAGGGCGCGCCTCCGTGGAGGCGCTACCAGCGGGGTCAGGCGACGGCGGGGGTGTCGTAGGCGGCGAACAGCGAATGGGCGTACTGGCTGCGCTCGCTTTCGTTGCGCAGCAGGTCGATGAATTCCTTGGCCGGCGGATTCAGGGTGCCGGCCTCGGCGGCCATGACCACCTGGGCCTGTTCACCCGCGGCTAGCTCGGCGAAGCCGGCGCCGAGACGCTCGGTGCAATAGGCATCCACTACGGTCAGGCCGTCGCGCAGCAGGTCGCGCAGGTTGGCACCCTGCTGGATCTGCGCCTGTTCATCGAAGGGATCGACGATGTTGGAGCGATCGCCGTGGGCGTAGGGGGTCAGCATGTGGCGATCGATGAACTCGGGCAGGCGGGTATCGGCCTGCTCGCTGTCGGCCTGCAGGTGAGCGCAGAGGGCGACCAGGGTGCGCCACTGGGTGGCATTGAAGAATTCGGGCTTGTAGCCGGACTGCGCGTTAGCGGAAAGGCCAAGGGCAAGTAGTGACGAGGAGGCAGCGAAGCGATCGTGCGAAACAGCCGTTTCCGTCTTGTGCATGTGCAAATCCCATACTCGTAGGCTGACTACCGGATGCGGCGCTCTGGCCCAGGCATCCATCCCTCTGCGGCCCGTACAGGGTCGCCTTAATCCGACTCGTTTATCGCATAAAAGTTTGCTGGTGCGAATCCCCGAGGTTTGCACAAATGTGACCGAGCCGGGATAGCCGGCGTCAGCGGCGCGGCCTCGTCCAGAGCGCGGCTGGGCGCGGTTCGTCGCGCTGGTGCCGCGAAAGCATGGCCCGCGCCGCGCCGCGGCAGACCAGGCGCAGCTTGTCGGCGGTGCTGGTGCTGACGCGCTGGTCCCAGGCATGGGCGCCTAGTTGCAGCACCTGGACCCCGATCTCACGATAGACGCCGCGGGCGGTGGCGATGGCCCAGGCCGAGCGCAGCGGCAGGGCGGCGATGCCCTGGCGCGCCGAGTCGTAGTAGGGCTCGGCCAGGCGCACCAGGCGTTCGGCCAGTTGCGCCACGGCCTCGCGGTGCTGGGGGTCGGCCAGCTCGCCAACGGGTATCCGCAGCTCGTCGAGCCATTGCCGGGGCAGGTAGACGCGGCCGATACGGGCGTCCTCGACGATGTCGCGGGCGATGTTGGTGAGCTGGAAGGCCATGCCCAGGTCGCAGGCGCGATCCAGGGTCTCCTCGTCCTCGGCGCCCATGATGCGCGCCATCATCACCCCCACCACTCCGGCGACGTGGTAGCAATACTCCAGGGTGTCTTCCAGCTCCACATAGATCCTTTCCTCCACGTCCATGCGGAAGCCGGCGAGGTGATCCAGCGGTAGCGCCAGGGGAATGCCGTGGCGCCTGACCACCCGCTGGAAGGCGGCGAAGGCCGGGTCGCCCAGGGGTTCGTCGGCATAGGCCGCCCGGGTCAGCCGCTCCAGCTGCGCCAGGCGTTCGCGCCCGGCGCCGCGGTCACCCTCCACCTGGCCGTGGCCCAGCTCCTGGCCGTCGATGACGTCGTCGCAATGGCGGCACCAGGCATAGAGCAGCACCGCGCTCTCACGGGTCTCGGGGGCGAACAGCTTGGCGGCGGCGGCAAAGCTCTTGGAGCCGACGGCAATGCTCTGTTCGGCGTGGTCGACGACGTCCTGGGTGACTGGCATGGCTAACCGTGCTCCTCGAGGATGACGCTGGCGGTGGCCTTGGCCGAGCCCACCACGCCCGGCACGCCGGCGCCGGGATGGGTCCCCGCGCCGACCAGGTAAAGGTTGGGGATGACAGTATCGCGATTGTGCGGGCGGAACCAGGCGCTCTGGGTGAGGATGGGCTCCAGGGAAAATGCCGAGCCGAGGTGGGCGTTGAGCTCCTGGCGGAAATCGGCCGGGGTGAAGATGCGCGAGGTGACCAGGTGCGCGCGCAGGCCAGGCATGTAGCGCTCTTCCAAGTAGGCGAGGATCTTGTCCCTCAGGCGCGGGCCCTCGACGCTCCAGTCGACATCGGCGTTGCCCAGGTGCGGCACCGGCGCCAGTACGTAGTGGGAGCTATGGCCGGGAGGCGCCAGGGAGGGATCGGTCACGCAGGGCGAGTGCAGGTAGAGCGAGAAGTCGTCGGGCACGCCGGGGCCCTTGAACAACTCGTCGATAAGGCCGCGATAGCGCTGGCCGAAGCAGACCATGTGGTGCTCCAGGCCCACCGGCGGCTGGCTGAGGCCGAAATGGATGACGAACAGCGACATGCTGTGTCTTTTGCGCTTGAGGCGATTGGCCTCGACCACCCCATGGGTGTGGTGGCCCAGCAGCTTGCGGTAGGTGTGCACCACGTCGGCGTTGGAGGCCACCAGGTCGGCGTCGAGGCGGGTGCCATCGGCCAGGCAGACGCCGGTGGCGCGATTGCCTTCCGTGAGGATGCGCTCCACCGGCGCATTCAATCGCAGCTCACCGCCGAGGTCGGCGAAGAGGTCGAGCAGCCCCAGGACCAGGGCATGGGTGCCACCCTTGGCGAACCAGACGCCCCACTTGCGTTCCAGTGCATGGATCAGGGCGTAGATCGAGGAGGTGGCGAAGGGATTGCCACCCACCAGCAGGGTATGGAACGACAGGGTCTGGCGCAGTTTCTCGTTCTTCACGAAGCGCGACACCTGGGTGTAGACGCTGCGCCAGGCGGTGAGCTGGGCCAGCTTGGGGCCGGCGGCGAGCATGTCGCCGACCTTGAGGAAGGGCTTGGCGCCCAGGCGCAGATAGCCTTCCTCGAACACTGCCTGGGAGTAGGCGAGGAAGCGCTGGTAGCCGGCCACGTCGTCCGGCTCCAGGGCGCGGATCTGTTCGTCGAGCCGGGCCTGGTCGTTGACGTAGTCGAAGCGGGTGCCGTCTTCCCAGCACAGCTGGTAGAAGGGGCTGACCGGCAGCAGCTCCACATAGTCGCTCATCTGCCGGCCGCTGAGGGCGAAGAGTTCTTCCAGCGCCGAGGGATCGGTGATGACGGTGGGGCCGGCGTCGAAGGTGAAGCCAGCGTCGTGGTAGACGTAGGCGCGGCCGCCGGGCTTGTCGCGACCCTCGATGAGGGTGGTGGCGATGCCCGCCGACTGCAGGCGGATCGCCAGGGCGATACCGCCGAAGCCGGCACCGATGACGATGGCCCGCTTGGGCGCGTTACCTTGGGTCATGTGGCTTCCTTGAAGTGAGGGGGACGGGCCAGGGCGGCATCCAGCGCTGGCTTCAGCGGCACCGGTGGCTTGCCGGAGAGGATGCGCAGCCGATCGAAAGCGGTGAGGCGGCCCGCGTAGAACCTTTGGATCAAGGGTTCGCCGAGGCCATAGAACCTTTGCATGACGCGCACCCGGTGTTCGGGGCGGCCGGCGAGGAACAGCATGCGATTGAGCAGGCGGAAGAAACCCTGGCCCTGCCAGCGCCCCGCCGCGTAGCGGCGCAGGGTGTCACGCAGGGCCGGGCTGGAGGTGCAGGGCTGGGCGGCCAGGTGCTCGGCCAGGCGCACCGCCTCGGGCAGCGAGTAGCCGGTGGTGGGATGGAAGAGTCCGGCGGCGAGGCCGATGGGGGCGCCGGCGGTGACGTTGTCCCAGTAGCGGTCCAGATCGCCGCCGAGGGTGATGGGCAGCACGCCCTGTTCCTCGCGCAGCACCTCGGCGATCTCCCAGCCCTGCTGGCGGGCATAGTCGGCCAGGTGCTGGCGCAGGCGCTCCACGGGCAGGCTTTCGCCGTCGGCGTAGTAGGTGTCTTCGATCAGCAGCCGATCCGGCGCCAGGGGCAGGCTGTAGACGAAACGGTAGCCGTCCAGCTGGTCGACGGTGGCATCCATCACGATGGGTTCGGCCAGGCCATGAGGCCGCGTCACTCGCACCTCCTGGCCGAGGAATTTCTGGTAGCCGAGCCAGAGCGCTGGATCGGGGCGCGGGCCGCGGGCATCGATCACCGCGCCGGCGGCGAGGGTGTAGCCATCGGCGAAGACCACGCCATCGTCCTGCAGACGCAGGACCTCACGGCCCAGCAGCAGGCGCTCGGCCGGCAGCCGCTCGCTCAGTACCTCGTGGAAGCGCTCGGCGCTGATGCTGGCGTAGCCACTGCCGAGCTGCCGCCGGCGGTCCGGAAAGCGGACCTGATAGCCCGGCCAGCGATGGGCGACCAGGGGCGCGATCCAGGCATGCTGCGCCGCGGTGAGGTCCGGCTGGTGGAAGGACCAGGTGTGGTTGCCGCCGAGCCGCGGACCGGCCTCGACCAGGCGCCAGTCCAGTTCCGGACGGGTTTCGGCCAGGCGCAGGGCGAGCAGCCCGCCGGCCAGGCCACCGCCGACGATCAGCAGGTCAGGACGCACGATCCAGTCCTCGCTGCGCCAGGC
>CAUQPA010000318.1:0-5578 GCA_963519325.1 uncultured Pseudomonas sp.
TACCCTCGCTCGCGCTGGTCAGCCAGACGCTGCAGGCCTGGGTGAGCAACGCCGAGCTGGATCTGGAGCGCGTGCTGTGCGTCTGCAGCGACGAGAGTGTGGCCACGCTCGACGACGAGCATGAGGTGCTCGAGGATCTTCCGGTGGCGGTCACTACCTCGCCTGAGGAGATCGCGCTCAAGGTCAGCACCCTGGGTCGAGACCTGATCGTGTTGTGCACCTACGCCAGTGCCCCTACCCTCGCCCAGGGCCTGCCGCCCGGTTTTGCCTTTGACCTGGGGATCCTCGACGAGGCGCACAAGACAGCCGGCGCCGCCGGCCGCCGCAACAGCTTCGCGCTGAGTGACCACGCTACCCTGCGCATCGACAAGCGCCTCTTCCTTACCGCGACGCCGTTGGCCATCGCTGAGGAGGAAGGCCCGGCCGGTACCGGGCCCATTTACTCCATGACGGATGAGGCCGTCTTCGGTCCGGTTGCCTACGAGCTCAGCTACTCCGCGGCCGTCGCGGCGGGGATCATCTGCGATTTCCGCGTCATCATCTCTGTAGAGGAGGTGGACGACGAGCAGCTCGCCGAAGCGCTGGAAGATGAGGAGCGCCGCTACGCGGTGCATGCCCAGGAGTTGCTGCGGGCGATGACAGACGTCGGCGCCCGAAAGGCTTTCGCCTTCTACTCGCGGATCTCGCAGTCGAAGCGCTTTGCCACCGCGCTGCGGGAGGCCGTCGGCGCCGGCGACTTCTGGGCGCGCCACATCGATGGGTCTTTCCCCTCGTGGCAGCGCACCCGCCTGCTGCACCAGTACGGCCGGGCCCCGCGCGCAGCGCTGTCCTGCGCACGCTGCCTGGCTGAAGGGGTGGACGTGCCGGATACCGACCTGGTCGCCTTCATGCACCGGCGGGAAAGCCACGTCGACATCGTCCAGGCGCTCGGCCGCGCGGTGCGCAAGGCGCCGGGCAAGCGCTACGGCTATGTCCTGATACCCCTACGCCTAAAGCGGAGCTCCGGCGAGTCCCTCATTCAGGCCGTGGCGCGCAGCGACATGTCCACGGTCTGGCGGACCCTGGCGGCGCTCGCCGAGCAGGACGACGCCATGCTCAACGAGGTGCAGCGCGCTGCAGTAGACCAGGGCGAAACCGGACAGCCTGCGTCGCCCGGCTGGTTCAACAAGCTGCACGTCATCGCGCCTGCAGGTCGTCTCGACGCGGGCGCCTGGGCCGCCAGCCTCAAGGCTGTGCTATCAACGGAGCTGGTAGGGCGCATCGCCGGCAGCTGGCCGCACTATTACGGTCTCCTGCGTGCGTTCGTGACTGACCGGGGCCACGCCCGGGTCGCCCGCAGCTATCGCACACCGGGTGGGCATACCCTGGGCGCCTGGTGCTCTCGCCAGCGCGCGCTCCACCGGCTAGGCCGGCTTGCACCCAACCGTGCCGAGCAGCTGGAGGCCATCGGCTTCGAGTTCGATCCGCGAGAGCATGCCTGGGAGCGGGGGTACGAATCCTTACGCAGCTATCTGGCAGACACGGGATCGCCCTCCCCCGCCGTCGACGTCGTCACCGCAGACGGGCTCGCCCTGGGCCACTGGTGCAGCGAGCAGCGCAAGGCCTATCGCATCGGCCGGCTGGCGCCGCGGAAAAAGCAGCTGCTTGAGGCCCTGGGCTTCATCCTGAGCCCCTTCGACGACGCCTGGGAGAAACGGTATCAGGCGCTGGTGGCGTTTAAGGAGCAGCACGGTCACCTCCGCATCGCCCAGCGCCAGGTGCTGGTAGACGGTACCGATCTGGCGGACTGGTGTCGGAACCAGCGCAGCCGTCAGATCGACCTGTCCAGGCGCGATCGGCTGGCCGCCCTGGGCTTCGATTTCGGCGCTGGCGTGTTGGACGCTCGCTGGGAAGCCGCCTACGCCGCGCTGCAGGAGTTCGGTACACGGCATGGCCATGTGAATGTGCCGCTCGACTTCGTGCTGCCTGATGGGACAGCGCTTGGTACCTGGGTCGGGAACCAGCGCGCGCGCTACCGCGACGGCCAAATGGACGCGCAGCGCATTGAGCTGCTGAATCAGCTGGGTTTCGTGTGGGAGATGTTCGGTGCGGCCTTCGACCAGGGCCTGCAGCACCTGGAGCAGTTCAAGGCCGCGCATGGCCACTGCGATGTGCCGATCGCCTACGTGGCTGGCGATGGTTACAAGCTCGGCAGGTGGTGCTCGAATCAGCGCACGCGGCTGAAGGACAAACCGGAGGATCCGGATCACGGCCGGCTGCTGGCCGCTGGGTTTTCGTTCGATCCTGCGGAAGCTGCGTGGCAACAGCACTTTGCAGCGCTCCAAGACTACCTGGCCGCCAATGCCGGCGGCTCGGTACCGGTGAAACACGTGACAGCTGCCGGCCTGCGGCTGGGTTCATGGGTATCTCGGCAGAAAACCCTACTAAAGGCCGGCAAGCTCCACGATACGAAGCAAGCCGCCCTACGCCGATTGGGCGTTTTGTCGTAGCAGTCCACGCTGTGCAGTAAAGCCTGCGGGGCGTCGATATTTCGCAGTTCACGCCCTTAAAGGGTGTGAACCTGCCCCCTAACGCATTGAAACTCCTCTCTAATTCGATAGCCGAGACTGCACTCCGCCCGATTGATGGCATTTTGCCGCTGGAAAGGGGTGCTCTCTGTGCAACTGCGCGCGGCTCGTCCTACCACGGCAAAACGAGAGCACAGCCGTCCGCACACCGTAAAAGATGCTGAATGCACTATTGCGGACTGAACGCTCAAAGAGCATTATTACGCCGTTGACCATTCAAAGCGGAGTGTGGGATGAATAAGCTGTTCGAGCACGTACCGAGTCAGTTGGGCGCAAAAAACGCCGGCGCATTGCTTCGCAGTTTCTCCGAGAAGGGAAACGCGGAGCTGGCCATGCTGCGCACCGACGTCATCAAGCCGGACGAGCAGAAACGTGCCCGCACCTGGTCCCTGGCCGAAGCCGCTCAGCTGATCGACAAGTCGCCCAATACGATACGCGCAGCCGAAGCTGAGATCGTGGCGGCCTTCGAGGCAGGCGACTCCTCTGCCAAGCCGATCCCCAAGGACGAGCGCGGTAAGTGGTCGTTTACCCTGGACGACATCAACCGCTACCGCGATCGGTTCGGCTCACGCTACCTCCGACCCGCCGGCTCCAGCTCGATTATCATCGCCGTATCGAACTTCAAGGGTGGTGTCGCCAAGACGACCACGGTCGTTCATCTGGCCCAGAAGGCAGCTATCGAAGGCCTCAGAGTGCTGGTGGTCGATCTTGACCCGCAAGCATCCAGCACCGTCAACCTCGGCCCCTATATTCCCGATATCGAACTCAGCAGCGAAGATATCATCAACCAGGCGCTGTTGTTGGATCCCCAGGCAATTCGGCGCTGCACTTTCGAATCCTACTTCCCAGGTATCCATCTGATACCGGCGAACTTAAGTTTGCAGGAACTGGATATCCAGTTGCCTAATCCCGAGATGAACAACTCGGAAAATCTTGGCAGCCCGGTGTTCCGCCTGCGTAATGCGCTCGATGTTGTAAGAGACGAATATGACCTGATTCTTCTCGACTGCGGCCCGAACATGGCGAGCGTATCGCTGAACGCCATGATGGCGGCAAATGGCCTTATTGTGCCGATCCCGCCAGGCACCTATGATTACGCGTCCTTCGTGATGCTTTGCTCCGCTCTGGCCAGCCTGTTTGAGGCGGCAGAAAAGGAATTTGATTACTTGCGCCTGATGATCACCCGTCATCCAGGGCCCAAGTTTCAAGCGGCGATGAAGATAGAACAGCGTATTCGCCATCTTTACGGCGACTACGTGTTGAGCAATGTAGTCAATCTTACGGCCGCCATTGAGCGCGCCAACGCGGAACTTTCTTCTGTGTACGACCAAGTTCCGTCGAGATCCACTCGCGACTCTTATCGCCGCGCTGTCGAAATTCTCGATGGCGTCAACGATGAGATTCTTAAAGATTTGAAAACTATCTGGGAACAGCAGGCGCAAGCTGCGGGGAGAGATAAGTGAGTGACATGCCTCGAGCGCCCGGTGTAGCAGGACTGTTCACCGCGCAGCTTGTCGAAGAAAAACAAAAGCTGGCTGCCGCAGGCCCCCGACGTGTTCATCCTGATGCCCAGAGCGTAGGCGGTGACAGCCTGCTTGCGCGGTTTCCTGAGAAACCCAAGGCGCCGCAGCAACCGGAGATCTCCGACGCGGAACGGCAGGGAAATCTTATTCAGGAGATCGATCCGTCTCTTGTAGAGCCGTGGGCGTTTGCTGATCGCCCCGAAGATGAAATGGGCGATCTGGACCAGCTGACGCAGGCCATTCGCGCAGCGGGCCAGGCGGTTCCCGGGCTCGTTCGTCCCAACCCGAGCAAACCAGGGCATTACGAGCTTATCTTCGGCCTTAGGCGTTGGCTCGTATCCAAGGATCTTGAGCGGCCGTTCTTGTGTGTTGTGAAAGAGCTGGACGATAAGTCCGCCTTCGCCGCCATGGAGCATGAGAACAACCTTCGGGAGAACCTCTCGAGTTGGGCCAAAGCCAAATCATATCAGCGAGCCCTAGATCAAGGCGTCTACAAGAATCAGACGTCGCTGGCTGCGGAGTTGGGCCTGCAACGGCAAACGCTTAACAACCTGCTGACCTTCTTCCGGATTCCGCGCGAGCTGATGGATGCGATCGGGCCCATGGGTAAGGTCAGTGTCTTGACCGCTAAAGCCATCGTGGCTCTGGTCAACGACGAGAATCACGGAGAGCGCTACAAGCGCACCCTTATAGAGCTGGCCCCACGGATCAGGTCGGGTGCTATGAGCGACAAGGTTCTGCAGCGGGTAGTGCGCAGCAACCAGGGCGCGGTGGGTGCCGCTAGTGCGATCGAGGTCGTAGGTAAAAGCGGCGAGAAACTGGGAAGCATCCGTCGCACGGAGCGGGGGTCGGTCCAGATCACCCTGTCTTCAAAGCTCAACAGCGACCTAACCCTGGATGACTTGTCGAAGCGAATTGCTGCTTTGCTCGAGCAACAAGGAGATGCTGGCGCCAGTGAAGACTAGACCGTCGGGCAGCGTTGCACGTGGGCGAGCACCTTTTAGGTTGCTCGCCTTTCGTGCTTATAGCGCTCCGATAAGTTGCGTCGTTCAGGGCCGGTTCAATTCTGGGCGGTTAGCTGCGGGTTCCACGGATGAGCCCTCGGAGACCGTGCAGCGTACAGCGAGACCTCGCCCTCCCCTACTGAAGCACGGGGCGCTTATCTCGCGTTCCCTCGATTCGAGGGTGGTAAGGATTGCATTTGCTTCATTCTCTGTGAATTTGTCGTATGCATACGACAAATCTGATCTCGTCCTTCGTCAACGCCGCGTAAGTGAGCGAAGCGTGGACAGTCAGCCGTATGCATACGACAGCTTCGCCCTACAACAGGGGCCTCGGGCGAGGCCTGTTTCAGCACGCCCAAATTTGTCGTATGCATACGACAAAACGGTCCGGTGCTCCCCGGCGCCGGCCGCTTCCACCCTGGACGCCCGGGATTTGTCGTATGCATACGACAAGATGGCCGGTGCCTCGGCCCGGTACCTGGTG
>CAUQPA010000319.1:0-5573 GCA_963519325.1 uncultured Pseudomonas sp.
CCGACCCTCGGCACCCTGCACCTCTGGGGCATCGCCGTAGGGCTGGTGATCTCCGGGGAATACTTTGGCTGGAGCTACGGCTGGGGCGTCGCCGGGACCCTGGGCTTTCTGATCACCGCGCTGGTGGTGGCGGTGATGTATACCTGCTTCATCTTCAGCTTCACCGAGCTCACCACCGCCATTCCCCACGCCGGCGGGCCCTTCGCCTATAGCCGGCGGGCCTTCGGTCCGGTCGGTGGTACGGTGGCCGGGATCGCCACGCTGATCGAGTTCGTCTTCGCCCCGCCGGCTATCGCCATGGCCATCGGTGCCTACCTCAACGTGCAGTTTCCCACCCTGGATCCAAAGCTGTGCGCGGTGGCGGCCTACTTCATCTTCATGACCCTGAACATCCTCGGAGTGAGCATCGCCGCCACCTTCGAGCTGGTAGTCACGGTGCTGGCGGTGATCGAGCTGCTAATCTTCATGGGGGTGGTGGCGCCGGGTTTCAGCCTGACCAACTTCACCAGCGGCGGCTGGGCTGGCCAGGACCAGTTCTCCCTGGCGGCGGTGGGCGGCATGTTCGCCGCCATTCCCTTTGCCATCTGGTTCTTCCTCGCCATCGAAGGCGCGGCCATGGCCGCCGAGGAAGCCAAGGATCCCAAGCGCACCATTCCCAAGGCCTACATCGCCGGCATCCTCACCCTGGTGACCCTGGCCATCGGCGTGATGATCTTCGCTGGCGGCGTGGGCGACTGGCGTGCCCTCTCCAACATCAACGACCCGCTGCCCCAGGCCATGAAGGGCGTGGTTGGCGATAACTCCATGTGGCTACACCTGCTGGTGGGCATCGGCCTATTCGGCCTGGTGGCCAGTTTCCACGGCATCATCCTCGGCTACTCGCGACAGTTCTTCGCTTTAGCCCGGGCCGGCTTCCTGCCCCATGGCCTGGCCAAACTGTCGCGCTTCCAGACCCCGCACCGGGCGGTGCTGGCGGGTGGTGTGGTGGGCATCGCCGCCATCTTCAGCGACGGCTTGATCAGTCTGCAGGGCATGACCCTGACCGCCGCCATGATCACCATGAGCGTGTTCGGCGCCATCGTCATGTACATCATGAGCATGCTCAGCCTGTTCAAGCTGCGCCGTAGCGAGCCGAACCTGGAGCGTACCTTCCGCGCCCCCGGCTATCCGGTGGTGCCGGCCATCGCCCTGGTGTTGGCGGTGGTCTGTCTGGTCGCCATGGTCTGGTACAACCCGGTCATCGCCAGCATCTTCGTGGTGCTGATGGTGATAGGCGCGCTGGTCTGCGGTCTCAGCCGTAGACAGAGCGACATTGCCCCCGACGCTGCCTTTGGCGAGGCCTAAGCAGCGTACCCCCAGGAGGTAGCATGAGCGGTTTCCAGCACAGCGTGGGCGGCCAGACCTGGCGCTTCGCCGATCTCAAGGAGCTGTTGGCCAAGGCCACGCCGGCGCGGTCCGGGGATGTCCTGGCCGGGGTCGCCGCCGCCAGCGACGTGGAGCGGGTGGCGGCGCAGATGGCCCTGGCGGAGCTGCCGCTCAAGCACTTCCTCAGCGAGGCGGTGATCCCCTATGAAGCCGACGAGGTCACCCGGCTGATCCTGGATAGCCACGACGCCCAGGCTTTCGCCCCGGTCGCTCACCTTACCGTGGGTGGCTTTCGCGACTGGCTGTTGGGTCCGGCGGCGGACGAGACCAGTCTCGCCGCCCTGGCGCCGGGGCTGACCCCGGAGATGGTCGCCGCGGTGTCCAAGATCATGCGTATCCAGGACCTGATCCTGGTGGCGCAGAAGGTCCGGGTGGTAACCCGCTTCCGCAACACCCTCGGCCTGCGCGGGCGGCTGTCGACCCGCCTGCAGCCCAATCACCCCACCGACGATCCGGCCGGCATCGCCGCCAGCGTTCTCGATGGCCTGCTTTATGGCAACGGCGATGCGGTGATCGGCATCAATCCGGCTACCGACAGCACCAGCGGCATCTGCGAATTGCTGAAGATGCTCGACGCCGTGATCCAGCGCTACGAGATCCCCACCCAGGCCTGCGTGCTGACCCACGTCACCACCAGCATCGCCGCCATCGAACGCGGCGCGCCGGTGGACCTGGTGTTCCAGTCCATCGCCGGTACTCAGGGCGCCAACGAAAGCTTCGGCATCAGCCTGGCGCTGCTGCAGGAGGGTTACGAGGCGGGGCTGTCGCAGCGTCGGGGCACCCTGGGCGACAACCTCATGTACTTCGAGACGGGGCAGGGTAGCGCCCTGTCGGCCGGCGCCCACCACGGGGTCGACCAGCAGACCTGTGAGGTGCGCGCCTACGCCGTGGCGCGGAAATTCAAGCCGCTGCTGGTGAACACCGTGGTCGGCTTCATCGGCCCGGAATACCTCTACAACGGCAAGCAGATCATCCGCGCCGGGCTCGAAGACCACTTCTGCGGCAAGTTGCTGGGCGTGCCGATGGGCTGCGACATCTGCTACACCAACCACGCCGAGGCCGACCAGGACGACATGGACATGCTGCTGACCCTGCTGGGCGCGGCGGGTATCAACTTCATCATGGGCATCCCGGGCTCGGACGACGTGATGCTCAACTACCAGACCACTTCCTTCCACGATGCCCTCTACGCGCGCCAGGTGCTGGGCCTGCAGCCGGCCCCGGAATTCGCCGCCTGGCTCGACCGCCTGGGCATCCTGCGCCTGGAGGACGGCCGCTTCCGTCTCTGCGAAGGCTTGCCGGCGCCGTTCCAGCGGGCGCTGGCGCAGATTTGAATGGTTTTTCGTAGGTTGGGTCGAGCGTCAGCGAAGCCCAACGGTGCAAAGCCCGATTCGTGCCTGTTGGGCTTCGACGGTGGAGCTGTCTCAACCCAACCTACGAAAGGCCGAGTGCCAGACCCAACCCGTGCCCGTTGGGCTTCGACGATGAAGCCGTCTCAGCCCAACCTACCGAGGACTGCTGCCATGAACCCCAACGACACCGCCCGCCCCGACCCCTGGGCCGAATTGCGACGTTTGACCCCGGCGCGCATCGCCCTGGGCCGTGCCGGTACCAGCCTCCCCACCGCGGCCCAGCTGGACTTTCAGGCCGCCCATGCCCAGGCGCGCGATGCCGTGCACCTGGCCTTCGACCATGAGGCATTGCGCGAAGGGCTGACCGCCCAGGGCCGCGAGACCCTGGTGCTCAAGAGCGCCGCGCCGGATCGCCACACCTATCTGCAGCGCCCGGACCTGGGCCGCAAGCTGTCCGAGGAATCCACCCGCGAACTTCAGGCTTATGCCGCCGAGAATCCCGAGGGCTTCGACGTCGCCGTGGTCATCGCCGACGGTCTGTCCGCCCTGGCGGTGCATCGCCATGCCCTGCCGTTTCTCGAGCGCCTGGCCGACCAGGCCCAGGCCGAGGGGTGGCGCTGGGCGCCGGTGACCCTGGTGGAGCAGGGGCGGGTCGCCGTCGGTGACGAAATCGGCGGACTGCTCAAGGCGCGCCTGCTGGTGATGCTGATCGGCGAGCGCCCAGGGTTGAGTTCGCCCGACAGCCTCGGCCTCTACTTCACCTACGGTCCCAAGCCCGGTCTCAACGACGCCTATCGCAACTGCATCTCCAACGTCCGCCTGGAAGGCCTCGCCTACGGTCTGGCAGCGCACAAGCTGCTCTACCTGATGCGCGAAGCGGATCGACGCAAGCTGTCCGGCGTGCAACTCAAGGACGAGGCCGAGGTGCCGCTGCTGGAAGGCGGTGAGGAGAACGCGCGGGTGGGGAATTTCCTGACGGCGTTCTAGCCCGTTCAGCGCTGCGCGGGGCGCGAGCGATGGTCGTCCAGCAACTGGTCGATGGCGCTGCGATCAGCGGGGCGTTGCCGTTTGAGAAAGGCCTGGAGTTGATAGGAGTTCCAGCCGTTCGACGCCTTGCCAGGGCGGACGATAGGTCGTTTTGGATCGGCGCCATACGTCAGCAGGAGCGCTACCAGCTCTGGCCGGTTGAACAGGATAGCAGCGTTGAGCGGCGTCATGCCCGCGGCATCCGCGTCGGCATTGGCCGGGCAACCGGCTGTTAGGGCGGTCTGGGCTATCTGCAGTAGCACGTCCCGACGTATGCCGGGCTCATCGTAGTGACTGGCAACGAAATCCAGGGTGGACTGAGTCAGCGTCTCCTTGCCGTTACTGACGCTCAGCAGGCAGCCACGCTCATCCAGGGCCTTCACTGGCTGCTCAGCCTGGCTGGTACCTAGCCCTAGGCAGAGAGCCAGGGTGCCCAGCGTTCTGCCCGCGATAATCGCCATGATCCGTCCCTGGATGTCGTGAAATTCATTGTCTAGCTGACCCGCCAGAGGGGTCAAGCCAGCGCCTTGCGCAGGAAATACCGCGCGAAGCCCGGCGGATAGTCCGCCAATTCGCCGAACAGCTCATAGCCCAGGCGCTCGTAGAAACCCCGGGCCTGGAATTCGTGGGTGTCGAGCCAGGCACCATGGCAACCGCGGCTGAGCGCCTCGGCTTCGGCACGCAGCAGCAGTTCCCGGCCGGCGCCCTGGCCGCGGACGCCTTCGTCCACCGCCAGCAGTTGCACGGTGAGCCAACCATAGCCGGTGTAGCCCCAGAGGCCGCCCAGGGCCTCGTCGCCACGGGTCAGGGCGATCACCAGCGGGCGGTAACCGCTCGGGCCGGCCTGGGCTTCGTTATAGCGGCGGAGCGGTGCGCCTATGGCGAGGCGCAGGTCTTCCCGAGCCTCGTCGGTGAGCCGGTATTCCAGGGGCGCTGGGGTCATGGGGGTTCTCTTGGCGAGGTGATCGACGAAAGCGTGATCGGCTGCCCCGTGACTGCCGGGTTCTGCTGCTTCGACCGCCGCTTCCTTGCAGTAGCATGACCTTTTGCCCGGTCGTGGTGAAGCATGGACATACGAGAGGGACGCGCCCGCGTCGGGGCGCTGGAACTGGCCTACGAAGACTGGGGCGATCCCGCCGATCCGGCGCTGCTCCTGATCATGGGCTTCGGCGCCCAGTTGCTGCTCTGGCCGGAAGGCTTCTGCGAGGCGCTGGTGCGGCGTGGACTACGGGTGATCCGCTTCGACAACCGCGACGTCGGCCAATCCTCGCGGTTGAGCTGGCCGGGCGGGCGACCGCCGTCAGTGTGGCCGGTGCTGGGCCGGGGGCTCCTGGGCAAGACCAGCGCGGTACCCTATCGCCTGGAGGCCATGGCCGCCGATGCCGTGGGTCTGCTCGACCACCTGGGCCTCGAACGCGCCCATGTGCTGGGCGGCTCCATGGGCGGCATGATCGCCCAGATCCTCGCCGCCGACTGGCCGCAGCGAGTGGCGCGCCTGGGTATCCTCTTCTCGTCCACCAACCAGCCGCTGTTGCCGCTGCCCTCGGTCCGGCTGCTCGGCAGCCTGCTGCGCCGGCCACCGGCCGACCTGTCAGCGGACCAGGCGCTCGCCCGGCAGAAGGCGCTGCTGCGCGCTATCGAGAGCCCTTGCTATCGGCAGAGCGAAGCCGATCTCGACCGCCTGGTACAGCGCATCCTGGCCCGCGGCGTGGACGTGGACGGGGTGCAGCGCCAGCTGTTCGCCCTGCTCGGCAGTGGTGACCTGCGACC
>CAUQPA010000320.1:0-5549 GCA_963519325.1 uncultured Pseudomonas sp.
GGCAGGTACGTCGCCAGGTGGCGCCAGGGCACCGGTCTCGGCGCTGAGCAGTTCGGGCAGGGCGCCGCGGGCGAAGGCGGCCACCGGCGTGCCACAGGCCAGGGATTCGGCGACGATCAGGCCGAAGGGTTCGTCCCAGCAGGGCGTGACCAGGCAGGCGCGCGCCTGGGCCACTTCGGCGGCCAGGGCGGTACGGTCCAGGTGGCCGAGATAGACCGCCTGCTCACCCAGCCGCGGCTCGATCTCCTGGCGGAAATAGCGTTCGTCGGTGGCCTGGCCGGCCAGGCGCAAGGGCACCCCCGCTTCCCGCGCAGCATCCAGCGCCAGGTGCGGCCCCTTGTCGGGCACCAGCCGACCGAACCAGAGCGCATGGTTACCCACCGGCGCCGCGCCCGGGCGCCAGGCGTCGAGATCTATGCCGTTGGGGATCACATGGCAGGCCGGCGCCAGGTGCGCCCAGCTGTCGGCATTGGCCTGGGATACGGTGCAGTAATGGCCGCCTCCGCGCCTGTGCAGCTCACCGATGGCGTTGATCAGCTCGAAGAACGGCGGGGTGTGCAGCACGGTGAGCATGGGCGTGCGGATCAGCCCGGACATGGTGATCGGCACATAGTGCAGGGCGTTGTTGAAGATGACGTCGAAGCCATGGCTGTCGATTCGCTGCAGGCAGTCGAGATAGCCATGGTGCTCGTCGAGATACTCGGAACTCAGCACGTTGCGCTTGCGGCGGCAGCCATCCGCGCCGTAGTTGCCATCGTCGAGGATGGGCACCACGTTCAGCTCGGGTGCCGAGGCCGAGCTGGCGAACAGGGTCACGTCATGGCCGCGCTCGCGCAGTTGCAGGGTGATGTCGTAGGTGAAGGCCTCCAGGCCACCGGCGAAAGGCTGGCGTACCGGGTGTTTCACGTGGGTGAGAATACCTATGCGCATGGAACCGTCCGCCTGCTGGTGCCCCGTCATCCCACCGTCCTCAGAGCTTGCTCAAAGTCTGCTGCGCGTCGGCCAAACCGCGTTGAAGAGGCCCTGGAAGGCCAGCCCCGCCTAGGCGGCCCCGTCGCAATGCTCATTTACCACTCGTAAACTCGCACGCGAGCCCGGTCCGCTTCCTCAGGCCTCTTCGCCTTGTTTGACTCTAGCTCGCGAGCCTTTGAACAGGCTCTTATCGCTAGTCGCTGGTTGATAGGAGTCTCAGCGACAGGAATTGGTTGTGCGCTTCGTCGTGAAAGCTGCAGGTGGGGCAAACCTTCGAGCCCGGGCAGCAGTCATCCCTCCAGGATCGAACAACCTGCAGACGATGGAGGTGCCCATGCGTTACGAACTGCACTACTGGCCCAGCATCCAGGGCCGCGGCGAATTCGTCCGGCTGGCGCTCGAGGAGGCCGGCGCGGATTACCTCGATGTCGGCAATGCGCCGGAAGCCGAGGGGCTCGACGTTCCAGCCATGGACGCCTACCTGCAGGGCGGCAAGACCCGCCGTCCGCCCTTCGCCCCGCCCTTCCTGAAGGCCGGCGACGAGGTCATTTCCCATGTCGCCAACATCCTCCAGTACCTGGGGCCGCGGCTGGACCTGGTACCGGCCGACGAGGAGTCCCAGTTCTGGGTGCATGGCCTGCAGCTGACCATCACCGACCTCACCGCCGAGGCCCATGACGTCCATCATCCGGTAGCCATCGCCCTGACCTACGAAGAGCAGCAGGCCGAGGCGCAACGTCGCGCCAAGGCGTTCGCCGGGGAACGCATCCGTACCTACCTGAGTTATTTCGAGCGGGTGCTGGGCTACAACCCGGCCGGTGATACTTGGCTGGTAGGCAGCCGCCGCTCCTATGTCGACCTGTCGCTGTTCCAGGTGGTGGCCGGGCTGACCTACGCCTTCCCCAATGCCATGCGGCGCCTGGCGCCGGACATCCCGCGGGTGCTGGCCGTGGCCGAGCGGGTGGCCGCCCTGCCCCGCATCGCCGCCTATCTCGTCTCGCCCCGGCGCCTGCCGTTCAGCGAGAACGGGATCTTCCGTCACTATCCGGAGCTGGACCCGGCCTGACCGGCAAAAGAAAAGGCCGCCCGAGGGCGGCCTTTTCCAGCAGAGTCAGGACTTAGGCGCGGTCGATGGTGTTCTTGACCGCTTCCTTGCCCTTGCCGACGTTCTTTTGCAGTTTGCCTTCGGCTTCCTGGGCACGGCCCTCGCCTTTCATGCGGGAGTTGTCGGTGGCTTCGCCAACGCCTTGCTTGACCTTGCCGGCCACTTCTTTGGCGGTACCCTTGATCTTGTCGCTGGTGCTGCTCATATCAGTCTCCTTGGGATCGCACAGGCAGTGCGCTTACCAAATCCGACTGCTGCTCTAGCGCTGCGGTTTCGACCATTCGTCGCAGAGCGCAGCGGCAACGGCGATCAAGGTGGGTTTGGGAAAGGCTAGCTGGAGCCTTTAGACTTCCTGCCTTTTTCGTGAGCGACCGCCGGCGGCGCCCCTCCCTGCGGGAAGGTTACGCGGGGTGGTCTCTCCAATTTCCACACCCTCACCGGAGAATCCTGATGTCGCTGAGCCAATTCGATAACCTGCCGGGCGTTACCGCCCAGCCGGACGCCGCCACCCGCGAGTTCGTCTTCAACCACACCATGCTGAGGGTCAAGAATCTCGAGACCTCGCTGGACTTCTATACCCGCGTCCTGGGGTTCACCGTGGTCGATCACCGCGACTTCCCCGATGCCAAGTTCAGCCTGACCTTCCTTGCCCTGGTCGATCGCAACCAGGTACCGGAAGATCCGCAAGCCTTCCAGCGCTGGCGCCGGTCCACCCCCGGCATCCTCGAGCTGACCCACAACCACGGCACCGAGAACGACGCCGACTTCAGCTACCACGATGGCAACAGCGATCCGCGCGGCTTCGGCCACACCTGCGTGGCGGTCCCGGACATCCGCGCCGCCTGCGAGCGCTTCGAGCAACTGGGCGTGACCTTCCAGAAGCGCCTGACCGACGGCAGCATGAAGGAAATCGCCTTCATCAAGGACCCCGACGGCTACTGGGTCGAAATCATCCAGTTCACCCCGCTGTCCTGATCCCCCCGGGCCCGACGTCCGTCGGGCCTACCCTCCCGCACACACATCCGACGACTTCTCGGCGCGCAACTGGTACCGACTGGCTCCTTGCCATCGACGCTGGTTAAAGCTTTGGCGTACAGCTGGCGAAAAGCTATACGAAAGGCGTACTGCACCCCTGCCGTATGCCGCCATAAGGAAGCCGGCAATGCCTAGAACAACAAGAATTCGTACCGGGATGTACAGTGTGCTCAGCCTGTTCGTCGCCTGCCTGTTACTGGCGTGTGTCTATGGCTGGGTCAGCGCGCGCACCAGTGCCCAACAGCTTCGCGAGCTGGATAGTCTGACCATGGACCAGCTCGACAAGGTCAACAACGCGGCCACCTGGATCAGCCGGGCGAGTGCCAACTCCCATACCGCCATGCTCGACCGCGTCAATGGCGAGACTGCCAAGGCCGAGAAGGGGACGGTACTGGCGCTGGAGCGCCTGGACATCGCCCGTACGCTGATCACCGAGATGCTGGCGAGTGCCCAGGAACCCAAGCTGCGCGGGCAGATCGAGGCCATGCTCAAGGCCTTCGATGCCTACAAGCTCATCGTCGAAAATCAGATCAAGGCCTGTCGCGCCGGCGACCTGCCGGGCTACATCCGTATCAGCGATGGAGCCAAGGACGCCAGCACCGCCTTCGCCGATACGCGCAAGGTCTTCACCGACGAGATCAACGGGCGTATCGACGCCACCCTGGCCGCCTCGGACAGCCGGGTATTGCAGGCCGAGCTGGGCACCCTGTTGCTGGTCGGCCTGACCCTGCTGTTGGCAGTGCTCTCCGGCTGGTTCATCGCCCGCCGGGTACTGACGCCGCTGCGCGAGGCTGGCGAGCACTTCGCCGCCATGAGCGAGGGCGACCTGACCCGCCACATCCAGGTGCGCAGCCAGGACGAGATCGGCCAGCTGTTCGCCGGCCTCGCCATCCTGCAGACCCGCCAGCGCGACACCCTGACCCAGCTCAACCGCACCGCCGAGCGGCTCGATGCCGCGGCCCAGGAACTCGGCCAGGTGACCGCCCAGAGCAATCGTACCCTCAACCAGCAGCAGCAGGAGCTGGAGCAGGCCGTGACCGCGGTGACCGAGATGACCACGGCCGTGGAAGAGGTGGCCCGCAACGCGGCCTCCACCTCGGACACCGCGCGCGAATCCGATCGCCTGGCCAGCGGCAATCGCAGCCAGGTAGCCCAGGTGCTCGACGAGCTGCAGAGCATGCAGGGCACGGTCAAGGAGAGTGAAGGGGTCATCGCCAGCCTGGCGCAGCAGGCCAACCAGATCGGCAAGGTGCTGGACGTCATCCGCGCGGTATCCGAGCAGACCAACCTGCTGGCGCTCAACGCCGCCATCGAGGCGGCCCGGGCCGGCGATGCCGGGCGCGGCTTCGCCGTGGTGGCCGACGAGGTCCGCGGCCTCGCCCAGCGCACTCGCGAGTCGACCCTGGAAATCGAGCAGATGATCGGCAACATCCAGGCCGGCACCGGTTCGGCGGTGGCGGCCATCCAGCGCAGCAACAGCCTGGCCAGTACCACCTTGCAGACCACCGAGCGCACCGGCCAGAGCCTGGAACTCATCTTCACCGCCATCGGCGACATCAACGAGCGCAACCTGGTGATCGCCAGTGCCGCCGAGGAGCAGGCCCAAGTGGCCCGCGAGGTGGATCGCAACCTGATCAACATCCGCGAGCTGGCCAGCGTCTCCAAGCGCGGCGCCGACCAGATCGAGAGCTCCAGTCGACAACTGGCCGAGCTGACCCACGAAATCCACGGCCTGGCGGCGCGTTTCCGGGTCTGATCGGCGGGGTCCGGTGTGACGCTTTATCACACCGGGCTTTACGCACCTTTGCGCTTTCTTGACATGACGCTATGCCCTGGCTGGGGGACAATTCCTCCTGCGGAGCCCTGTGGCTCCCGACTCCTTCCCAGCCTGAGAGAATCGTCATGCCGACCACTCTGCGTCCCGGCGCCGGCAAGGCGCTGTCCCTGTTGCTGTCCGCGGTGCTCACACCGCTCGGCCTGCTGCTGGCGTTGACCGCGGTCCTGCAACTGCTGTCACCGAACTGAAGCCGTGCTCCGGCGGCGGCGCCCCAGGCGCCGCCGCCGTCCACTCGGCGCCTGAGCCAAGGCGGCCGAGCGTCGACCACGCCGCGTTGAAACTGACCTGGATCGCCAGCCGCACCCGAGGGCACCGTCGCCCCGCTCGGCTACCGGGTTAACCCCGGGTGCGACTCCGCTCCGCTTCCGCGACCAGCTTGCCGATGCCGCCAGGGCCTTGCCGGGCGCTAGCGGGCGGGACGGTGGCCCAGCGCCTACAGCCGGAAGCGCGCCACCAGGCCATTGAGGTCGATCGCCAGCCGCGACAGCTCGGCGCTGGCCGCGCTGGATTGCTCGGCACCCGCGGCGGTCTGGATCGACAGCTCACGGATGTTCACCAGGTTACGGTCCACTTCGCGGGCCACCTGGGCCTGCTCTTCCG
>CAUQPA010000321.1:0-5548 GCA_963519325.1 uncultured Pseudomonas sp.
CCGCCGCCGGTGGCAGGTCGCTGACCTCGGTCACCACGGCCAAGGGGGTATCCAGGGTGAAGCGCGACAGGTCGATATTGAGCTGGGAGCAGAGGGTGATCAGCCCCACCTCGGGCTGCGCCAGGGCGTTGTGCCTTTCCTGCTTGGCACGGGCCTCGGCTTCGCTGCCGCCGATGAAGGGCATCACGGAGGTGAGGATCTTGCAGCCGTCCGGCGAACGCCCCTGCTCCAGCACCTGGCGGCGGACGTCGTCGCGAAAGGCGCGCATGGCACCCAGGTTCGGCTGGATGGTGAAGATGGCCTCGGCCCAGCGCGCGCCGAAGCGGCGGCCACGGCCACTGGAGCCGGCCTGGATCAGCACCGGCCGCCCCTGGGGGCTGCGCGGGATGTTGAGCGGACCCTCCACGCGGAACCAGTCACCCCGGTGATCCAGGGCGCGCACCTGGTCCGGATCGGCGAGGATGCCCGTCTCGCGATCCAGGCGCAGGGCCTGCGTTCCCCAGCTACGCCAGAGCTTGACCGCCACCTCGACGAATTCATCGGCACGGTCGTAGCGCAGGTCGTGCTCCAGGTGGCGCTCCTTGCCGAACAGCCGGCCTTCGCTGTCGTTCATCGAGGTGACGATGTTCCAGGCCGCGCGCCCGCGGGACAGGTGGTCCAGGGTGGCGAAGGCCCGCGCCACATGGGCCGGCTCGTAATAGGTGGTGGAGCGGGTGCAGCCCAGGCCCAGACGGCGGGTATGGGCCACCAGGTAGGAAAGCAGCGGCAAGGGGTCGAGCCGGGTGGCGTCCTGGGCGCCCAGGCGCAAGGCGGTCTCCCGCGAGCCGCCGAGCTGGTCGCCCACCGCCAGGCGATCGGCGAAGAACAGGAAGTCGAACAGCCCCTCCTCCAGCGCCTTGGCGGCCCGCACGTAGTAGTTCGGATCGAGGAAGTCGCCCTGGGTCTCGGGGTGGCGCCAGACGGCGTGGCTATGGACCACCGGGCCGGCCAGGAGGAAGCCGGCGAGGTGCAGTTGACGGCTCATCGGCTGGCCTCCCGGGGCGTCTGCAGATAGCGGTTGAAGCTTTGGTCATAGAGCGGCTTGACGTCGTAGGGCTGCTGCAACACCCCGGCCTTGACCAGGAAATCGGCGGTCTTCTGGCCGTCGGCGAGGGTCTGGGCGCTGATCGGCTCGACCCAGGTGGCGTCGCGGCGGAACCAGCTCTCGGCGATGGCGGGATCGGAGTTGTTGCGCTTGGCCCAGGCCTGGGCATAGACGTCGACGTGGTCCCGCGCCCAGCTGCGCGCCCGTTGCAGGCGTGCGACGAAATCGCCGATGGCGGCGCGGTTTTCGTCTAGGTGGCCGGTGTTAGCTACCACATAGACCGGGGCCGGCATCAGGTCCTTGGCAGTGACCAGCACCCGTCCGCCCTGGCGTTCCACCATGCTGACGTAGGGCTCCCAGGTCGCGGTGGCATCCAGGGTGCCCTGGCTCACGGCGGCGACCGCCTCGGTGGGCATCAGGTAGCTGTAGTGCGGCGCATCGCTAGGCAGGCCGGCCTGCTCCAGCGCCGAATAGACCAGTTGCTGGCTCCAGGAGCCCTTCCAGATGGCCACCCGCTTGCCGGCGAGATCGGCCACCGTCTTGATCGGCGAATCCTTCCCCACCACGATAGCGGTGCCGTCCGGGCGATTGCGGGTCACCGCCACCACCTTGACCGGGCCACCGCGGGCCGCCAGGGCGATCACCGGGGTGTCGCCGACGATGCCGAGGTCGATGGAGCCGACGTTGAGCGCCTCCACCACCGGCCCGCCGGCGTTGAATCTCTTCCACTCGATCTGGTACGGCAGGTCTTTCAGCTCACCGGCCTGCTCCAGCAGGGTGCTGCTGTAGTAGAACTGGTCACCGATGGTAAGGGTGACCGCCTGGGCCAGGCTGGTGAGGGTGCCGGCCAAGAGGCCGGCGGCGACTAGCAATCCCTTGTTCACGAAGGCGTCTCCTCGAGGGTATCGGGAGCGCTCCGTGGGTACGGTCGCGCAGGTGTTGGAGTCTGGCGGTCAACCGGTGCGACGGGCACCGGCCAGGCGAGCGGCGACCTTTTCCCGGGTCAGGGGAATCAGTTCGCGGCCGTACTCGACGGCGTCGTTGAGCGGATCGAAACCGCGGATCAGGAAGCTGTCGACGCCCAGGTCGTAGTAGTCCAGCAGGGCATCGGCCACCTGTTCGGCGGTGCCCACCAGGGCAGTGGAGTTGTGCCCGCCGCCGACCAGGGCGGCGATGCCGGTCCAGAGTCGCCGATCCACCCGGTCACCCAAGGCCACGGTGTCGCGCAGCCGCTGGGCGCCCACCGCTTCTGGCTTGGCCGGATGCACCGCGCCCTGGGCGTCGAGGCGAGCCTTGGCCTGCTGGCGGATGACCTCGGCCTTGTCCCAGGCCTTGTTCTCGGTTTCGCCGAGGATGACCCGGAAGGAGACATTAAATTTGGGGGTGCGCCCGTGGCGTGCGGCTTCGGCGCGGACCGCTGCTATGGTCTCGCGGGTCTGGGCCAGGGATTCGCCCCAGAGTGCGAAGACATCGGCGTGCTTGCCCGCCACCCGCAGCGCCGCCGGCGAAGAGCCGCCGAAATAGACCGGCAGGCTCGGCTGCTGCAGCGGCTTGATGGCGGAGAAACCGCCTGCCACACGGTAGTGCTCGCCCTGGTGGTCGAAGGGCTGGGCGCTGGTCCACTCCTGGCGCACCACGTCGAGGAATTCCTCGGTGCGGGCGTAGCGCTGGTCGTGGTCGAGCCAGTCACCGTCCTTGCGCTGCTCTAGGTCGCTGCCACCGCTGATGATGTGCACCGCCAGGCGGCCGTCGAGCAGATGGTCGAGGGTCGCCAGCTTGCGCGCTGCCAGCGTCGGGGCGACGAAGCCGGGCCGGTGGGCCAGCAGGAACTTGAGCGTCTGCGTCGCCTGCCCCGCCAGCGCGGTAACCAGGAAGCCGTCGGGTTGATCGGACCAGTAGCCGACCAGGATACGGTCGAAACCGGCCTGCTCGTGGGCTTGGGCGAAGCGGGTGACGTAGCCCTTGTCGAAGATGGGACCGGAGGGGGCGATGATCTCCGAAGTGAGGCGGTGGCCGATCATGCCGAGGAATTGAACGCTCATGGATGGTTCCCGTGCCGAGGTGAAGGGGCGCCTTCAGGGAAGGCGTTGGCTGGGGTCCACCTTAGGCAGGCGGGGCATAAGAGGGAAATTCTTTATGCGCATATCCTAATGCGAGATTTATTTACTACGCGCATTTAAAGCTGGACTTTCAAATTCGGACGATGGCGCAGGAGCGGCCGCCTCGGCGGACCGCCATGACCGCGATGAGGATGGCGCCTGGGCATGCCTCTATCGCGGCCATGGGCCGCTCCTACGGATCCGAGCTAGCCTGGAGCGGCGGTCGCGTTGGCGGATCATTATGGCGTCGATCCACCGGGGCCCCTGGCTGAGAGGTCGCCTCGAGCCTGGAGTCTTCAAAGCCAAATCGTAGCGGCCAAGCCCAAGGCACCCAGGATGAAACCGATAAAGGCCCCTCGACCCGGCAGCTCTCGGAAGAGTAGCCAAATCAGAACCGGCTCGCAGATCAACAGGACCAGGACGGATACCACCGCGACCAGCCAGATATTACCGGTAGCCAGGTATCCCAGGGCATAGGCCAGCAACAGGCAGAGCCCCGAAAAGCAGGCGAAGAGCGCCAGTAGCAAAACATCGCGCCAGTCGAAGTTGGCAGTGGACGCCAGGCGCGCCGCAGCCAGCTCACCGTAGATGATGCAAGCCTCGCCAACGATCATCAGCGCTATGGCGGAAATTCCCAGCAGTTCTTTGGACATGGACGACCTTCCTATCGAACCGAGCAGACCGGCGCTGTGCCAGAGCATGCACAGCGTCCAACATGGATGCTGAGGGCATCGCGGTCAGCGGGGTCAAAGGCTCGGTGCGGAAGGCGTACATGAGCGGAACCTCTTCAAGGAGAATGCCTTGTCGATACTAGGACAAGGCGCCACTGAGGGACAGCACTTGGAGCGTTGGCTGCAGCAAGAAACGGAGGTTCGATGCCATCACCTCCTCGCTTCTACAGAGAAATCCCTGTCCTACCCAACTCAGAAGATCCGTCGGGATGGATATTGCCGTAGGAGCGGCCGCATCGGTGGACAGCCATTGGCCTCGATCAGCCCAGCGATCCCATAGCACCGTAACCCGAAGAACGGCGTTAGCTTTTTCCACTGGTAATTCGACGTGAAGGGCACCCTCACTCCCCGAGCAGATCCCGCGATCTGTTGGGCTTCGACGATAGAGCTGTCTAAACCCTACCTACGGCGCTCCGTAGGTTGGGTTGAGCGCAGCGAAGCCCAACAACGCAGAAAATACCCTACCGCTGCATCCCCCACTTCTTCACCGTCAGCCGCTCCAGGGTGGCGAACACCAGGCCTTCCACCAGCAGGCCGATGATGATCACCGCGGCGAGGCCGGCGAAGACGCGGTCGGTGTAGAGTTCGTTGCGGTTCTGGAAGATGTACCAGCCCAGGCCGCCCTTGCCGCTGGAGGCGCCGAACACCAGCTCGGCGGCGATCAGGGTGCGCCAGGCGAAGGCCCAGCCGATCTTCAGGCCCGAGACGATGGCCGGCAGCGCCGCCGGGATGAGGATCAGGCCGACGTATCTGAGCCCCCTGAGGCCATAGTTGCGCCCGCCCATGCGCAGGGTGTCGGAGACGCCGAGAAAGCCCGAATAGGTGTTCAGCGCCATGGGCCAGAGCACCGAGTGCACCAGCACGAACACCAGGCTGTTCTCGCCCAGGCCGAACCAGAGCAATGCCAGCGGCAACAGGGCGATGGCCGGCAGTGGGTTGAACATGGAGGTCAGGGTTCCGAGCAGGTCGCGGCCGAACTGGGTAGAGACCGCCAGGGCGCTTAGCGCCAGAGCCAGTACCACGCCCAGCAGGTAACCCTTGAGCAGGGTGCCTAGGGAGATGGCCACCTTGGCCGGCAATTCTCCGGTCACCAGGCCGTCCCAGAAGGCAGCGGCGGTCTGCAGGAAGCTGGGCAGCAGCAGGTCGTTACCCTGCCAGCGCGCCGCCACTTCCCAGGCCAGCATGAGGATCGCCAGGATCACCAGCTTGCGTACCCAGGCCTGGCTCCACAGGCGGGTGGCCAGGGGCAGTTCGACCGCCAGCGGCAGGTCGTTCAGGGGCGCGAGCTCGCGCTGGTATTCGGCCCGCACCGGGGGCTGTCGTGTCATGGGTCTACCTCAGGACTAATAGGAAATGCGGCCCTGGACGATGGCCTGCTGCAGGCGCAGGCGTTCGTCGGCCACCTCGGGCGGCAGGGTTTGGACGTCATCCGGGAATAGCAGGTTGTGGATGCGCAGCGCGGTGCTCTGGAAGTCGGCGCCGCCGAAATCCTCGAGGCCGAACTGATGGCAATTGAGTTCGGCACGCACCCGCCCCGGATGCGGCGACAGCAGCAGGATGCGATTGCCCACCACCAGCGCCTCCTCGATGGAGTGGGTCACGAACAGCAGGGTGAAGCGCACCTCGTCCCAGAG
>CAUQPA010000322.1:0-5501 GCA_963519325.1 uncultured Pseudomonas sp.
CACCTACATCAACCAGTTGAGCGTGGACGTCGACGGGCTGGACCCGCAGCGCTTCCGCGACGCCTGGCAGGCGGCGGTGGACAGCCACGACATCCTGCGCACGGCCTTCCTCTGGCAGGGCGAGCTGCCCCATCAGCTGCAGGTGCTCTACCGCCAGGTGAGCCTGCCTTTCGTGGAGCTGGACTGGCGTGGCCGCCGCGATAGCGACGTGGCGCTGGCGCGTTTCCTCGAAGAGGACCGGGCGCGTGGCTTCGACCTGTCGCAACCGGGCCTGCTGCGCCTGGCGCTGATCCGCATGAGCGACGAGCGCCACCACCTGGTGTTCACCAACCACCACATCCTGCTGGACGGCTGGAGCAGCGCGCAGCTGCTCGGTGAAGTCCTGCAGCGCTATAACGGAGAGGCGCCTGCCCCTGTCGTCGGCCGTTACCGTGACTACATCCGCTGGCTGCAACAGCAGGATGCGGTGCGTGACGAAGGCTTCTGGAAGCAGCAGGTCGCCGAGCTGCAGGAGCCCACCTTGCTCGCCCAGGCCTGCACTCAGCCCGTGGATCTCCTGGAGGCGGGCAGCCACCGCCTGCACGATGCCGCGCTGGACCCTCAATGCACCCACCGCTTGAACGCGTTCGCCCGCCAGCAGAAGGTCACGGTCAACACCCTGGTGCAGGCCGCCTGGCTGTTGCTGCTACAGCGCCACACCGGCGCCGAGGCAGTGGCCTTCGGTACCACGGTGGCCGGGCGCCCCGCCGAAGTGGCGGGCATCGAACAGCAGATCGGCCTGTTCATCAACACCCTGCCGGTGGTCGCCGGCTCCCGACCGGACCAGCGCGTGACCGACTGGCTGCAAGCGGTGCAGGAGAAGAACCTCGCGCTGCGGGAGTTCGAGCACACGCCGCTGGCCAGCATCCAGCGTTGGGCCGGGCAGGGCGGTGAAGCCCTGTTCGACAACATCCTGGTGTTCGAGAACTACCCGATCGCCGAGGCACTCCGCCAGGGCGGGGCGGTCGGGGTGCGTTTCGGCGCAGTCGGCAACTTCGACCAGACCCACTACCCCCTGAGCGTCGGCGTGACCCTGGGAGAAACCCTGGCCCTGCACTGCAGCTATGCGCCTGCCCGTTTCTCCGAGGCGGCCGTCGCCCGCGTTGCCGGGCAACTGCTGCACCTGCTGCAGGAATTCTGCGTATCGGCCGAGCGCCGGTTGGGCGAAATCGCCCTGGTCATCCCTGAGCAACGGGCGCGGCTGCAGGAACAGAACCTGCCGCAACCCTATCCGGTCGAAACCCCGGTGCACCGGCGCTTCGCCGAACTCGCCGCGACGCAGGCGCAACGTACCGCGGTGATTTTCGCCGGCCAGCGCTTCAGCTACGCCGAGGTGGAGGGCCGCGCCAACCAGCTGGCCCATGAGCTGGTCGCCCAGGGCGTCGGGCCGGAAGTCCGGGTCGGCGTCGCGCTACCCCGTGGCGATGGCCTGATCGTCGCCCTGCTGGGGGTGCTCAAGGCCGGTGGCGCCTACGTGCCGCTGGACAGCAGCTACCCGCGCGAGCGGCTGGCCTACCTGATGAAGGATTCCGGGCTCGCGTTGCTGCTGAGCGACTCGCAGCTGCTGCCCGCGCTGCCCGTCGACGCCGGCCTCAAGGTGCTGGAACTCGATCGCCTCGACCTTTCGCGGCATCCGCGCCAGGCCCCGGATGTGCAGGTCGACCCGCACAACCTGGCCTACGTGATCTACACCTCCGGCTCCACCGGGCAGCCCAAGGGCGTGTGCGTCGCCCACGGCCCGCTGAGCATGCATTGCCAGGCGATCGGCGAGCGTTACGAGATGCGCGCCGACGACTGCGAATTCCACTTCATGTCCTTCGCCTTCGACGGCGCGCATGAACGTTGGCTCACCAGCCTGACCCATGGCGGCTCGCTGCTGATCCGCGATGACAGCCTCTGGACCCCGGAGCAGACCTACCGCGCCATGCAGGCCGAAGGCGTGACCGTGGCGGCGTTTCCGCCCGTGTACCTGCAGCAACTGGCCGAGCATGCCGAGCGCGAAGGCAACCCGCCGCGGGTGAGGATCTACTGCTTCGGCGGCGATGCGGTGCCCAACGCCAGTTTCGAACGGGTGAAGCGTGCGCTGGACCCCGATTACATCATCAACGGCTATGGCCCGACCGAAACCGTGGTCACCCCGTTGATTTGGAAGGCCGGGCGGGACCAGCCGTGTGGCGCGGCCTATGCCCCCATCGGTAGCCGCATCGGCGATCGCAGCACCTATGTGCTGGATGCCGACCTCAACCCTGTGCCCCAGGGCATGACCGGCGAACTCTACCTCGGTGGCAGCGGCCTTGCGCGCGGCTACCTGAACCGCCCGGGCCTGACCGCCGAGCGCTTCGTCGCCGACCCCTTCGGCAGCGCGGGCGGTCTGCTCTACCGCACCGGCGACCGGGTGCGCCAGCGTGCCGATGGCACCTTCGACTACCTGGAACGCATCGACAACCAGGTGAAGATCCGTGGCTTCCGCATCGAGCTGGGCGAGATCGAGGCGAGCCTGCAGGCCCTGGAGGGCGTGCGCGAGGCGGTGGTGGTGGCCCAGGAAGGTGAGGCCGGCAGCGGCAAGCGTCTGGTGGGCTACGTCGTCGCCAGCGACGACTCGGCCGGTTTCGTCGAGGGCCTGCGCGAGCAGCTCAAGGCCAGCCTGCCGGCGCACATGGTGCCGTCCCATCTGATGCGCCTGGAGCGCCTGCCGCTGACGCCCAACGGCAAGCTCGACCGGAAGAACCTGCCCCGCCCGGACCTCAGCCAGCTGCAGCAGGCCTATGTGGCCCCGCAGAGCGAGCTGCAACGGCAGCTGGCGCGGATCTGGGAGGAGGTGCTCAAGCTGGAGAAGGTCGGCCTGAACGACAACTTCTTCGAGCTCGGCGGTGATTCGATCATCTCCATCCAGGTGGTCAGCCGCGCACGCCAGCTGGGCATCCGCCTCACCCCGAAAGACCTGTTCCAGCACCAGACCATCCAGGCGCTCGCCAGCGTGGCGCGCCAGGGCGAAGCGACGCTGGCCATCGACCAGGGGCCGGTGCGCGGCGAGTCGCCGCTGCTGCCGGTGCAGCGGATGTTCTTCGACAACGACATCCCCCAGCGCCATCACTGGAACCAGTCGGTGATGCTCAAGCCGATCCGCCCCCTGCAGCCGGAGGCGCTCGAAGAGGCCCTGCAACGCCTGGTGGAACACCATGACGGGCTGCGCCTGTCCTTCAGCGAAGCCGAGACGGGCTGGACGGCCCGCTACCAGGAGCCGCAGGCCCAGGGCGAAGCGCTGCTGCAACAGGCCCGGGTCGCCGACGCCCAGGCGCTGCATGAGCTGGGCAACGCCGTGCAGCGCAGCCTGGACCTGCAGCAGGGCCCCTTGCTGCGTGCGCTCCTGGCCACCCTCGATGACGGCAGCCAGCGCCTGCTGCTGGTCATCCATCACCTGGTGGTGGACGGCGTGTCGTGGCGCATCCTGTTCGAAGACCTGCAACTGACTTATCGCCGCATCGAAGGCGGCCAGGCGGTCGCGCTGCCGGCCAAGACCAGCTCCACCAGGGACTGGGCGGAGCAGTTGCAAGCCCACGCCCGGAGCAGCGCCATGCAGGCGGAGCTGGGTTACTGGCAGGCGCAGCTGCAGGGCGCGTCCGTGTCCCTGCCATGCGACCACCCGCAAGGCTCCCTGACCCACCGCAGCGCCGTAGCGGTCCGTCGCCGCCTGGATGCCGGGCTGACCCGCCGCCTGCTGCAGGAGGCTCCGGCGGCCTATCGCACCCAGGTCAACGACCTGCTGCTGACGGCGCTGGCCCGCACCATCGCCCGCTGGACCGGTGAAGCGAAGGTACTGGTCCAGCTCGAGGGGCACGGGCGTGAGGACCTGTTCGACGCCATCGACCTGACCCGTACCGTGGGCTGGTTCACCAGCGTGTTCCCGGCCCGGCTGAGCGCCGAGGGTGATCTCGGGGCTTCGCTCAAGGGCATCAAGGAGCAGCTGCGGGCGATTCCCAACAAGGGCATCGGTTTCGGCGTGCTGGCCCACCTGGGCGAGCCCCAGACCCGCGCCGCGCTGAGCCAGCTGCCCGTGCCGCGCCTGACCTTCAACTACCTGGGGCAGTTCGACGGCAGCTTCGATGAGGCCGATGCCGCCCTGTTCGCCCCGACCGCAGAGTCGGGGGGCGAGGAGGTTGACCTGGAGGGGCCGCTGGGCAATCAGCTGGCCCTGGACAGCCAGGTATTCGGCGGCGAGCTGGACCTCAGCTGGACCTTCAGCAGCGCGCTGTTCGAGGCCGGCACCATCGAGCGTCTGGCCGATGACTACCTAAACGAGCTGCGTGCGCTGATCGAGCATTGCTGCGACGCCGCGAACCAGGGCGTGACCCCGTCCGACTTCCCCCTGGCCCGCCTGACCCAGGCCCAGCTCGACGCACTGCCGGTGGCCGCCGCGGCCATCGACGACCTGTATCCGCTGTCGCCGATGCAGCAGGGCATGCTGTTCCACTCGCTGTTCGAACAGGCACGCGGCAACTACGTCAACCAGACCCGCCTCGACATCGAGGGGCTGGAGCCCGCGCGCTTCCGCGAGGCCTGGCAGGCGGTGCTGGACCGTCACGACATCCTGCGCACCGGGTTCTTCTGGCAGGGCGATCTCGAACAGCCGTTGCAACTGGTCTACCGCCAGCTCGACATCCCCTTCAGCCTGCTGGACTGGCGTGACCAGGCCGGCATGGTGGAGGCGCTCGATGCGCTGGCCGAGGAAGAACGCGTCCGTGGCTTCGAGCTGGACCAGGCTCCGCTGATGCGCCTGGTGCTGGTGCGCACCGGCGACGATCGCCACCACCTGATCTACACCAACCACCACATCCTCATGGACGGCTGGAGCAGCGCCCAGCTGTTCGCCGAGGTGCTGCAGCACTACGGCCAGGGCATGCTGCCTTCGGTCCCGGGCCGTTATGGCGACTACATCGCCTGGCTGCAGCGCCAGGACGCGGCCGCCGCCGAGGCATTCTGGAATCGCCAACTGAGCGTGCTGGACGAGCCCGTGCGCCTGGCATCGGTCTTCCCGAGGCCGGATGCCCACGATGCGACGACCGCCCATGGCTTGCATGGCATCCAGCTGGATGCCGGGCAGACCCGCCAGCTCGGCGCGTTTGCCCGGGCCGCCAAGGTCACCGTAAACACCCTGGTGCAGGCCTCCTGGCTGCTGCTCCTGCAGCGCCATACCGGCAAGGCGGGCGTGGTCTTCGGCGCCACCGTCGCCGGCCGCCCAGCGGACTTGCCCAACAGCGAGCAGCAGATCGGCCTGTTCATCAATACCCTGCCGGTTGTCGCCAGCCCGCGAGGCGAACAGCGGCTGGTCGACTGGCTGCAGGCGCTGCAGGCCCAGAACCTGGCGCTGCGTGAGTTCGAGCACACCGCGCTGTTCGATATCCAGCGCTGGGCCGGGCAGGGCGGTGAAGCCCTGTTCGACAACATCCTGGTGTTCGAGAACT
>CAUQPA010000323.1:0-5489 GCA_963519325.1 uncultured Pseudomonas sp.
GCGTCGTGTAGCCGCCGCCGAGGCGAATGTCGCCATCGGCCCAGGCGGGGGTGGTGCTGCCCAGCGAGAGGCCGAGCAGGGCGAGCGCGAACAGGACGGCAGGCGATTTCATCGCGCGGCTCCTCGGGGAAGAGCGACCAGATTACCTCAAGCCGTGGCCGAGCCTAGGCCTCGACCTCCATTCGCCGGGCTACTTGTCGCGGCGCCGTTCCAGGGTCTTGCGCTGCTCGGCCAGGAAGGGCTGCTCGGCCGGGTCCAATCGATCCATCCCGGCGACGATACGGTGCCAATAGGGATACAGCGGCTCGCGGCGGGTCGCCGCCTCGATCTGCGCGGACTCCTCGGCGGTCAGCACCAGCTCCATGGCCGCCAGGTTGTCGTGCAGCTGGGCTTCGCTGCGGGCGCCGACGATCAGGCCGGTGATGCCTGGCCGGTCCTTGAGCCAGGCCAGGCAGACCTGGGCCACCGAGACGCCATGGGCATCGCCCACCGCGGCCAGGGTCTCGATGATGTCCAGCGCCCGCTCGGGATCGTGCACATAGGGCTCCGGCCAGCCACTGCCCTGGCGAGTGTCCTTGGGCGCCGGCTTGCCGCGGCGGGTCGAACCGGTCAGCAGGCCTTCGCCCATGGGGCCCCAGACCAGGGTGCCAACGTCCTGGTCGAGCGCCAGCGGCAGCAGCTCGTATTCCGCCTCGCGGGATTCCGGGGTGTAGTAGATCTGCTGGCTGACCGGCTTGCTGAAGCCGTGCAGCTCGGCTTTGCCCAGGGTCTTCATCATCTGCCAGCCGGTGTAGTTGCTGGTGCCGAAGTAACGCACTTTGCCGCTCTGTACCAGCTGCGTCATGGCTTCCAGCGTCTCCTCGATGGGAGTGACGCCGTCCCAGTTGTGCAACTGGTAGAGATCCAGGTGATCGGTGCCCAGGCGACGCAGGCTGTTCTCGCAAGCGCGGATCAGATGGTAGCGCGAGGCGCCACTGTCGTTGGGGTCGTCGCTCATGGCGCTGCGGCCCTTGGACGCCAGCAGGATGCTGTCGCGCTTGTCGCCCAGCGCCTGGCCGACGAGCTCCTCGGCCAGGCCGTAGGAATAGAGGTCGGCGGTATCCACCAGGTTGACGCCGGCGTCGAAGGCGATATCGAACAGCCGGCGCAGGGTGCGCAGGTCGATGCCGCCGCACTTCTCGAACCCCTCGCGACCGCCCACCTGCAGGGTGCCGAGGGCGAGTTGGGAAACCAGCAGGCCGGAATGGCCGAGCGGACGATACTGCATGGTGCCTCCACGGATTTTTTGCACGTGAAGGGTCGACTCCAGGCGCGGCGGGCAAGTTTCAACCGCACAGGAATCGCACTTACAGCGGGTTGCTCGGGTCTATGGCCCCACGCAAGGAGGAAAACACATGTCGAAACACCATCATCACGTCGGCTGGTTCAAGCGTCGTCACGAGGTTAAGCCGGACGACCTCACCATCGTGGACAATTCCCTGGTCAAGCGCGCCGTCGGCGCCGCCGCCCTGGGCAATGCCATGGAATGGTTTGATTTCGGCGTCTATGGCTACCTCGCCGTGACCCTGGGCAAGGTCTTCTTTCCCGATGGCAACGCCGCGGCCCAGCTGATCGCCACCTTCGCCACCTTTACCGTGGCCTTCCTGGTGCGCCCGCTCGGCGGCATCGTATTCGGCCCGCTGGGCGATAAATACGGTCGCCAGAAGATCCTGGCGCTCACCATGATCATGATGGCCCTGGGTACCTTCAGTATCGGCCTGATCCCCAGCTACGAGAGCATCGGCATCTGGGCACCGGCCCTGCTGCTGCTCGCCCGGGTGGTGCAAGGCTTCTCCACCGGCGGCGAATACGGCGGGGCGGCGACCTTCATCGCCGAATACGCCACCGACAAGACCCGCGGGCGCATGGGCAGCTGGCTGGAGTTCGGCACCCTGGCCGGCTACATCGCCGGGGCCGGGACGGTCACCGCCCTCACCGCGGCGCTGACCCAGGAACAGCTGCTCGACTGGGGCTGGCGGGTGCCCTTCTTTATCGCCGGCCCGCTCGGCCTGCTCGGCCTCTACATGCGCCTTAAGCTGGAAGAAACGCCGGCGTTCAAGGCTCATGCCGAGGCCAACGAAGGCAAGGCGGCGGACAGCCCGGCGCACAGCCTGCGCGAGCTGTTCACCCTGCACCGCGTGGCCCTGCTCAAGTGCATCGGCCTGGTACTGGTGTTCAACGTCACCGACTACATGCTGCTGACCTACATGCCCAGCTACCTGGCCGTGACCATGGGTTATGCCGAGACCAAGGGCCTGCTGCTGATCCTCATCGTCATGGTGGTGATGATGCCGCTCAACATCCTGGGCGGTTTCTTCAGCGACCACCTGGGCCGCAAGCCGATGATCATCGGTGCCTGCCTGGCGATCCTGGTCCTGGCGATTCCCTGCCTCAAGCTGATCGGCAGTGGCGAGGACTGGCTGATCTTCCTCGGCCTGATGCTGCTGGGCATCGCCCTGGCCTGCTTCACCAGCACCATGCCCTCCACCCTGCCAGCGCTGTTCTACACCCCGATCCGCTACAGCGCCCTGTCCATCGCCTTCAACATCTCGGTGTCGCTGTTCGGCGGGACCACCCCGCTGGTCACCGCCTGGCTGGTGGAAAAGACCGGCGACCCGCTGGTGCCGGCCTACTACCTGATGGTGGCGGCGGTGATCGGCATCCTCACCATGCTCACCGTGCGCGAAACCGCGGGCAAACCCCTGCGCGGCTCGCCGCCCTCGGTGGCCAGCGAAGAGGAAGCCAAGGAATTCCTCGCCAGCGACGCACCGCTGACCGTGGACAAGCAGCCACCGGGGCACGCCTGAGCCTCGCGGCCGCTCCACACGGGCGGCCGTTGGTTGGGTTGAGCACAGCGAAGCCCAACAGCGCCCTGGGGCCGGCAATGTTGGGCTTCGACGATAGAGCCGTCTCAACCCAACCTACGGTCTATCGCCGCCATGGTGGCGATAAGGACAGTTGCTCCTATAGGCATGGATAACGCTGTAGGAGCGGTCGCAGCGGCAGACCGCCCTGGCCGCGCTACCCTCCCCTCCAACCAAAACCTCCCCCAAACGCCCCCTCTCCCCGCCGGGAGAGGGCCGGGGTGAGGGACCTGCCCAACCTCTAAATCTCCAGCCAAAAGAAAAGGGGAGACCTGGCGGCCTCCCCTTGAATTCGTTGTCCTCTCGCACCGCTCGTGACGGTGGCTGCGATCGACCAGGCATGGTGACCTGGGCGGGCCCGGGCGCGGCGGACGGGATACCGTCGTTGGCGATGCGAAAGGCCCTCTTGGGGCGCTTCCGGTGGACAGCTCTACCGGGCTATCGAAGTTGAGTTCAGCTTACGCCCCTACCGCCGGCAGGGGCTTGCGTTGTGTGCCCTCTTTTTCGACCCTTGCGCAATCGCTAGCCAGAAATTTAGCATTGAGCGCAATTGGCTATCGCAAGGCATACAAAATGGACAAACTCGACCGCTTCGACCTGAAAATCCTGGCAGAACTGCAACGCGATGCCCGCCTTTCCAACCAGGAACTGGCCGAACGCATCGGCCTGTCGCCCTCGCCCTGCTCGCGGCGGGTCAAGCAACTGGAGGACGCCGGCTATATCACCCGCCAGGTCGCCCTGCTCGATCGCAAGAAACTCGGCCTGTCGCTGACCGCCTTCGTGCTCATCGGCATGGACAGGCACACCCCGGAGCGCTTCGAGAATTTCCAGGGGATCATCGCCCAGTGCCCCGAGGTGCTGGAGTGCTGCCTGGTCACCGGCATGGATGCGGACTACCAGCTCAAGGTGGTGGTACCCGACATGGAGCACTACCAGCAGTTGCTGCTGGGTACCCTGACGCGCATCGAAGGCGTCTCCAGCGTGCGGTCGAGCTTCGTGCTCAACCAGATCCTGGCCAGCACCGAACTACCGCTCAACCACTTGCGTACCTAGCTGCGGGGCGACCGTAACACCGGTTCCGAGAAAGCGCGGCAGCACTAGCATGTGCGGCACGGCGAAGGCCGCCAGGACGGCAAACAGGGCGCGGATGCCGGTGCGCTCCTGCAGCAGGAAGACCAGGCCACCGGCCAGGGTGAAGACCACTGCGCCCAGCAGGATCGGCCAGGTCAGCCAGAGATAGGCCTTGAGGCTGGCTGCTCCCACTAGCCGCTGCCGTACCCCGGTCTGGGGCGCGGCGTGTAGCAGATAGAAGCCGAGGGCGAAGCCCACCAGGGGCGGCGCCAGCACCACGGCGAGCAGCGTCGCGGCGAGCCAGGGACAACGCCGCTGCCAGGCGGTCCAGGACAACAGGGGCAGCGCCAAGGCGCCACCCAAGGCGAGCGATCCGGCCATCCATGCCGCCAGATCGGCAGATCCCGCGGGCCCCATGGCCAGGGCTAACAACCGGGCGACGGCCTCGCGGTGCAACAGCGCCGGCCCCCCGATGATGAAGAGTCCCAGCGCCAAGGCCGTCAGCCGACCGGCGAACAGCTCGTCCTCATGGGCGAAGTGCCAGGCCGATAGCACCAGGAACAGCGCCAGCGCCAGCGCACCGGCCAGTTGCCAACAGAGCAGACAGGCCAGGGCCGTCGCCAGATAGCAGCCCAGGAAGGCGGGGCGGCGTGCCGGAGAGACCAAGCACAGGTCGCTGGCGCCATGCAGCAGGCCCAAGCCCAGGCCTACCACCAGGGCGAAGGCCAGTTGCCCTGCCCCACCCGCCAGGCTGGCAAGCCCGGCGGCCAGCAGCAGCGCCAGCCAGCCCCGCCCGGTCAGCGTCATGGCTAGACGCCAGGCCGCGCCAGGGCCGCGCGCAGGTTCCGCTCGGAGGTGAAGGCGTAGACCACCTTGGCCAGCACGTCGAGGATCAGGAAGGCCCAGACCGTGGCCGCATCGCTCACCGTCCAGACACCTTCCGGGCCCACGGCGAAGACCACTGGATAGATCAGCCAGAGCACGCTGAGGAAGCCGACGTTCTTGCGATAGGCCGCGCCCAGCGCCGCGTGCTGGCCAGCGAGGGCGGCCAGCGGCTTCCACAGCAGATAGAGCACGCCGGCGAAGGCCGCGCAGGACCAGGCGAAGAACACCCATTTGATGGTGCCGTAGGGCGCCAGGGAAGCGACCAGCCCGGTCACGATCATCACCACGTCGAGGGTGACGATGGAAGCCACGAACCCGGCCTGGCCCTCCTGCTCGCGGGCGCCCAGGTAGGCCGAACTCACCACCCCGGCCAGCAGCAGCGGCGTGGTGAAGGTCCAGTCCAGATAGCGGGCGACATAGGTGATGCTGCCGTCCGGCTTGATCAGGTTGCCGACGCCCAGGTACATCGCCAGGTAGGCCGTGGCCGCGATGAAGGGTACCGCGGCATGCACCAGGGTATGGCCGCGCAGCGGACCGCGGTGCGCGCCCTTGGCATAGATCGCCAGGGAGGCGAGCGACATGATGATGAAACCTATGAGCAGGGGCGTTTGAGTCATGGCAGTCTCCAGG
>CAUQPA010000324.1:0-5486 GCA_963519325.1 uncultured Pseudomonas sp.
AGCCAGGGAGTTGATCAGACCGATGTTCGGACCTTCCGGCGTTTCGATCGGGCAGACCCGGCCGTAGTGCGTCGGGTGTACGTCGCGGACTTCGAAGCCAGCGCGCTCACGGGTCAGACCGCCCGGGCCGAGTGCGGAGACGCGACGCTTGTGGGTGATCTCCGACAGCGGGTTGTTCTGGTCCATGAACTGGGACAGCTGGCTGGAACCGAAGAATTCCTTGATCGCGGCGGCCACCGGCTTGGCATTGATCAGGTCCTGCGGCATCAGGCCTTCGCTTTCGGCCATGGACAGGCGTTCCTTGACGGCACGCTCCACCCGCACCAGGCCCACGCGGAACTGGTTCTCGGCCATCTCGCCGACGCAACGGACACGACGGTTGCCCAGGTGGTCGATGTCGTCGACGATGCCTTTGCCATTACGGATGTCGACCAGGGTCTTGAGCACGTCGACGATGTCTTCGCGGCTCAGCACGCCCGAGCCTTCGATGGCATCGCGACCGATACGGCGGTTGAACTTCATGCGGCCGACGGCGGACAGGTCGTAACGCTCGGCGCTGAAGAACAGGTTGTTGAACAGGGTCTCGGCAGCTTCCTTGGTCGGCGGCTCGCCAGGGCGCATCATCCGGTAGATCTCGACCAGGGCTTCCAGCTGGTTGCCGGTGGAGTCGATCTTCAGGGTATCGGAGATGAACGGACCGCAGTCGATGTCGTTGGTGTACAGCGTCTCGAGCCGCACGACATTGGCTTTGGCCATCTTGGCCAGCATGTCCAGGGTCAGCTCGGTGTTGCACTCGGCGATGATTTCGCCGGTGGACGGGTGCACGATGGCCTTGGCGGTGGTACGGCCAATGACGTAATCGAAGGGCACTTCCAGCTCGGTGATACCGGATTTCTCCAGCTGGTTGATGTGGCGAGCAGTGACGCGACGGCCCTGCTCCACGATCACCTTGCCGGTGTTGTCCTTGATGTCGAAGCTGGCAATGTCGCCACGCAGGCGCTGGGGCACCAGTTCCAGATTCAGGGTTTCGCCCTTGATGTGGAAGACGTTGGTGTCATAGAAGGCGTCCAGCACTTCTTCGGTGCTGTAGCCGAGCGCGCGCAGCAGTACCGAGGCCGGCAGCTTGCGGCGACGGTCGATACGGACGAAGACGGCGTCCTTGGGATCGAACTCGAAGTCCAGCCAGGAGCCGCGGTAGGGAATGATGCGCGCCGAGTACAGCAGCTTGCCCGAGCTGTGGGTCTTGCCGCGGTCGTGGTCGAAGAACACACCCGGACTGCGGTGCAGCTGGGACACGATGACGCGCTCGGTACCGTTGATGATGAAGGTACCGTTCTCGGTCATCAGGGGGATTTCCCCCATGTAGACTTCCTGCTCCTTGATGTCCTTGATCGCCTTGTTCGACGACTCGCGGTCGAAAATGATCAGGCGAACCTTGACCCGCAGCGGGACGGCGAAGGTCACGCCACGCAGGACGCATTCCTTCACATCGAAAGCCGGCTCGCCCAGGCGATAGCCGACGTATTCCAGGGCCGCGTTGCCGGAATAGCTGATAATCGGGAAAACGGACTTGAAGGCCGCATGCAGGCCGATATCGCGGAACTGGTCTTTGCCTGCGCCCGCCTGCAGGAATTCGCGGTACGAATCCAGTTGGATAGCCAGCAAATAGGGCACGTCCATGACGTGCGGCAACTTGCTAAAGTCCTTGCGGATACGTTTTTTCTCAGTGTATGAGTAAGCCATCAGCGTTCCCCAGCTTGGTCACCAGCTTGTTTGGCCTCTCCGACGGGAGCAGCCGGAAAATCGGGCAAACCCTTGGTCTGCCGCACCCCGAGAGCGAGGTGGATACCGCACGTTTTGCCGGGCGGATATGCTCGCCCTGTACAAAACGGCAAAAGGCCGGTGGCGTTCGCCACCAGCCATCAGCCGAACGTGAGACGTTGCGGCTGTAGACGCAAGAACCGAACTTACTTGAGCTCGACCTTGGCGCCTGCTTCTTCCAGAGACTTCTTGGCAGCCTCGGCTTCCTCTTTGGAAACGCCTTCCTTGACCACGCCCGGGGCGCCGTCAACGACAGCCTTGGCTTCTTTCAGGCCCAGGCCGGTCAGTTCACGAACGACCTTGATCACGTTCACTTTCTTCTCACCGGCTTCGGTCAGCATGATGGTGAACTCGGTCTGCTCTTCGACGACGGCAGCGGCAGCAGCCGGGCCAGCGGCAACGGCGGCAGCGGCGGTCACGCCGAACTTCTCTTCCATCGCCTTGATCAGTTCCACCACTTGCATGACGGACATTTCGGATACGGCGTTGATGATGTCTTCGTTGGTCAGAGCCATGACTCTAGATTCCTATAACAGGGTGCGGCGTCAGGCCGCAAATAATAAGAAAGACTTGCAGGAAACGCAGCACGCGCGATTAGGCGGCGGCAGCTTCCTTTTGGTCGCGAATGGCGGCGAGGGTACGAGCCAGCTTGCTGGTAGCGCCCTGGATAACGCTCATCAGCTGGGACACAGCTTCGTCGTAGGTCGGCAGAGTTGCCAATACGTCGATCTGGTTAGCCGGAATGAGCTTGCCTTCGAACGCGGCGGCCTTGATCTCGAACTTGTCCTGACCCTTGGCGAAATCCTTGAAGATACGGGCGGCAGCGCCCGGATGCTCCTGGGAGAACGCGATCAGGGTCGGGCCCTTGAAGGTGTCGTTGAGGACGTCGAAAGACGTACCTTCAACGGCACGACGCAGCAGGGTGTTACGTACGACACGCACATAGACACCGGCCGCGCGGGCCTCTTTACGGAGTCCGGTCATGGCACCCACAGTCACGCCACGGGCATCGGCCACGACAGCGGACAGGGCACCTTGGGCAGCCTCGTTGACTTCAGCGACGATAGCCTTCTTGTCTTCGAGTTTGATTGCCACGGGTTTAACTCCTGGATGTTACCGTTTCGCCCGATGGACTGGGCGGCGTTTTGGTGTCTGACTCGGTAACCGAATCGGGAGCACCATCTGCGTAGGCTAGGGTTTCCCCGGTTTAAGACCTGCGTCCCCTACGGTCTTGGACAGCCCCCGCCAGGCAGGGACCCCAATATTGGCGCCGTGCCCGAGGGCACGGCGACTTGTAGCTTGCTTAGGCTTCCAGGGAAGCCTGGTCGATCTGCAGACCCGGGCCCATGGTGGAGCTCAGGGTGATGCGCTTGACGTAGATGCCCTTGGAGGTCGAGGGCTTCAGGCGCTTCAGGTCGGCCAGCAGGGCTTCGACGTTCTGCTTCAGCTTCACGGGCTCGAAATCGATCTTGCCAACGGAAGCGTGGATGATGCCGTTCTTGTCGGTACGGAAACGCACCTGACCAGCCTTGGCATTCTTGACGGCGGTAGCGACGTCCGGGGTCACGGTGCCAACCTTCGGGTTCGGCATCAGACCGCGCGGGCCGAGCAGCTGGCCCAGCTGACCGACGACGCGCATGGCGTCCGGGGAAGCGATGACCACGTCGTAGTTCAGGTCGCCGGCTTTCATCTCGGCAGCCAGGTCGTCCATGCCGACTTTCTCGGCACCGGCAGCCAGAGCTGCTTCGGCGTTGGCACCCTGGGTGAACACGGCTACGCGAACCGACTTGCCAGTACCGTTGGGCAGCACGGTGGCGCCACGGACGACCTGGTCGGATTTACGCGGATCCACGCCCAGGTTCACGGAGACGTCGACCGACTCCTTGAACTTGATGGTGGACAGCTCGGCCAGCAGGGCCGCGGCTTCTTCGAAGCCGTACTGCTTGCCAGCCTGGATTTTTTCGGCGATCGACTTTTGACGCTTAGTGAGCTTGGCCATTACACGCCCTCCACATTCAGACCCATGCTACGAGCGGAACCGGCGATGGTGCGCACGGCGGCGTCCATATCGGCGGCGGTGAGATCGGCATTCTTGGTCTTGGCGATCTCTTCCAGCTGAGCGCGGGTGACGGTGCCCACTTTCTGGGTGTTCGGGCGAGCGGAACCGCTCTGGATGCCAGCGGCCTTCTTGAGCAGCACGGAAGCCGGGGTGCTCTTGATCTCGAAGGTGAAGCTGCGGTCGCTGTACACGGTGATGATCACCGGGGTGGGCAGACCGGGCTCCATGCCCTGGGTGCGGGCGTTGAACGCCTTGCAGAATTCCATGATGTTGACGCCGTGCTGACCCAGAGCCGGACCGACGGGCGGGCTCGGGTTGGCTTGAGCGGCCTTAACCTGCAGCTTGATGTAAGCCTGAATCTTCTTAGCCATGTGCTACTCCAATGATGGGTTCAGCGCCCCGCGGGGCTCCCCAATTACTTGCTATATCCCAGTGACGACAAAACCCCGCAGCCTGAGCTACGGGGTGAGGGATGCGGACAGCCTAGACCTTTTCGACCTGGCTGAACTCGAGCTCCACGGGGGTGGACCGACCGAAGATCAGTACCGCCACGTGAATACGGCTCTTTTCGTAATTCACTTCTTCGACGACGCCATTGAAGTCGGCGAACGGACCGTCAACCACGCGAACCGTCTCGCCAGCCTCGAACAAGGTCTTCGGCTTGGGCTTGTCGCTGCTATCGGAGACACGACGCAGTATGGCGTCCGCCTCACGATCGGTGATGGGTGCCGGCTTGTCGGCAGTACCACCGATGAAGCCCATGACCCTAGGGGTATCCTTGACCAGGTGCCAGGTCCCTTCGTTCATTTCCATCTGCACCAGGACGTAGCCCGGGAAAAACTTACGCTCGCTCTTGCGCTTCTGGCCATTGCGCATTTCCACCACTTCTTCGGTGGGCACGAGAATGTCGCCGAACTGGTCTTCCATTTCGTGCAGCTTGACGCGCTCGATCAACGAACGCATGACATGCTTCTCGTAACCCGAGTAGGCATGCACGACGTACCAACGCTTAGCCACGGCGAACCCTTTCAACCAACAATCGTGGAAACCAGCCAACCGAGCAGGGAGTCGAGCCCCCACAACAACAAAGCCATCACGAGCACCACGGCGACCACGATGAGCGTGGTCTGGGTGGTCTCTTGCCGGGTAGGCCAGACAACCTTGCGAATCTCGGTACGGGCGTCTTTCAGCAAGCCGAAGAAGGCTTGCCCCTTGGCGGTCTGCAGTGCGACAAAGGCAGCGATGGCCGCCAGCACCAACAGACCTACCACTCGATACAGGATGGACTGAGCAGCGAAGTAATGATTGGCAACGACGCCGATCACCACCAGAACGACAACCACCAGCCACTTGAGCGCATCGAAGCGCGACTCTTTGGCTTCCGCCTTGATGCTCATTGCATGAATCCTGTAAGGAGTGCCAGATGGGAATCTGGCAGGCCAGGAGGGAATCGAACCCCCAACCTGCGGTTTTGGAGACCGCCGCTCTGCCAATTGAGCTACTGGCCTGTAACTTGAATCAGGCCGACCATTATGCCGGCCTGACAGCCCAAGATCAATCGATTACTCGATGATCTTGGCAACCACGCCGGCGCCGACGGTACGAC
>CAUQPA010000325.1:0-5467 GCA_963519325.1 uncultured Pseudomonas sp.
CTGCTGGCCTCATTGATTCGCTGATCCGCTAGCGCCGTTAAGCCAGCCATAAGCCGGGTGCTGGCAAGCTTCATCCTGTGCCGACAAGGCATCGTAGAAGCTGACATCTGCGCTTTGAGCCCGGGTAGGACCCGGGCTTTTTTTTGCGCCGGAAAAAATGCGCAGCAGTCCACGCCGTGACGCTTTGGCACTGCGGCCAGTGCCGCACGCCCTGGCATGATGGGTCTCTCGTCCAGGAGGGACAGCCATGATCACGCGGATGCCGTCAGCCACAGCTTCATCCCTCGCCTTCGACGTCTGCCCCCTGGGCACCGAGGCGGCGTCGCTGTCCATCGAGATCCTCCGTGAGGGCTTCCTGGCCCTGGACGATCACGGCCAGCTCGACCTGGGACGCGCCATCAAGCGCCAACTGCGCGAACGCCTGGTCGAGCGACTCGACGTCCAACTGAGCACCGCCGTGGTCGCCGCCCTGGATGACTCCCTGCCCACGGCGCCGACCAGCCTGCAGCGGCGCAGCGCCGGCGGCTGAAGGCAGCGCGCTCCCTCACTCCCGATAATCCGGCTCCAGGCGCAGTAGCTGGCGCTTCACGCTCTCCAAGTGCAGCCGGGCGCTGTCGGCATTGCCTTGCAGCATCTGCTGGCAGGCGGCGTGGGCGATGGCCGGTGCCACCGGTTTCAGCGGCCGACCACTGGCCATAGCCTTGAGCTGCACCTCGGCGGCGCGCTCCAGGTAGTAGAGGTCGTCCCAGGCCTCGGCGATGCTCGGCCCCAGCACCAGCGGGCCATGATTCTTCAGCATTACCACGTCCGCCGTACCGGCCGCCCGGGCGATGCGCTCGCCCTCGGCCGCGTCGAGCGCCAGGCCGTTGTAGTCCTCGTCCACGGTCAGGCGGTCATAGAACTTCAGCGCCGTCTGCCCGGCCCAGACGAAGGGCTCGCCGTCCAGCAGGCAGAGCGCCGTAGCATTGGGCATATGGGTATGGAAGGCCGCCCGGGCCCGCGGATTGAGCCGATGCAGCTGCGCATGGATATGGAAGGCGGTCGCCTCGGGCGCACCCTCGCCCAGCACCACCCCACCGTCGAAATCGCAGATCAGCAGTGACGAAGCGGTGACCTCGGCGAAGGCCAGGCCATAGGGATTGACCAGGAAGAGGTCATCGTGGCCGGGCACCACGAAGGAAAAGTGGTTGCAGATCCCCTCCCCCAGCCCGAGCCGGGCGGCCATGCGGAAACAGGCGGCCAGGTCGAGGCGCGCCTGGCGGATGGCGGGGGTGTCGAGATCGCGATGCAAGGCAACGGTGGATACCGCGGGATCGAAGGCGTGGGCCATGGAGAGCTCCTTAGAAAGAGGCCGGACTGCTGCACAAAGAGTGCCTAAAGGAACCTTTGGGTTTTGCACCTGCCCTCATAGCAAACCTGTACGGCCTAGGTGAGCCATGAGCGCAGCGAATACAAATAATCGATACTTTCTCAGCGATAGAGCGAACCTATAACGTACATCGCAGACGCCATAACCTCAATATTTACACTTCAGAAACGGCCGTTGCTACGGCCGTAGATCTAATATCGATCAAAGACCTATCCATGATCTGCATTTCACCTGCAGAAGCTGATACCGAGTGAGCCAGATAATCTCTAATGTGAATGGGCGAACTCAGCGTTTCTATCATTGGAAAACGAATGTCTTTGCACACTTCTTGCAACGCAGGAAATTCCAGCCAAACCTGGTTGGGACAGGCGCCACCCGAAGCTTCCATGCAAACGGTTATATTCTGGCCACTGCCTCTGCCATACAATTAACTGAGTATGCGACTGATAGACCCGCAAGGTCTCCAGCTCTCTGACGAGGCTGCTGATGAGATCGATTTTTCTATAAAACCAATGTTAGGAAGTGTTACTTGCGGAGGCAGGAGAGCGATACCCTCGTGTCAGCTATAATGCAGAAACGAGACGCAATACTGATAAGGAAGCTCGTACTGATGGGCACGTTGATCGGCCGAGCATTAATTAATCACTAACACAGTGAGACTGAATTAAATTTTTATTAATGCCGATTTAACCACAACAAAACGCCACATATTTACAATTTAAGCACTAACTTTTGAGCACTCGCCAACCTTTGCAATTAGATTACCTTTTTCACCGCACCAGAACAATTCGTCAATCGTAGAAATGAACCCTCATGGAATATATACTTTCAGGATCTTCAGAAACCTGCCAAACACTACCACCCGCCGTTTTTAAACGCCCCTTCAAAAGTGGGTGGGGATGTTTAGTACGACCAGTAGCCGCACAAGCAACCATCACCGCATCTTTCAGGCAGCTGATTACTTCGTCATGAATGCTTTCGTTACTACCATGATGCGGCAACACAAAAACCTCAACATATTGTATTAGATGCTGATAGCGCACAAGCCACTGCTTTCGTGTTTCCTTTGCTTTGAGATTAGCATCACCCGTACATAGCCATGCCCCTCCACGATTGCATAGCTCACCTTCGCGAGGAATTACTATGTGATGGCGAACATTTACCAGAGGCCAATAATAATCCTGATCAGTCCTGCCGATTCTTATCGTTCTCTTGCACAAAGGATGAGGCCCACTGAACAGACTTAGCGAAATCTTATTGTGATCGCTCGATAATACGCGGTAGCACTTTTTAAGCTCCTTCCGCGCATTTTCATCTGCTAGCAATTTTAGTAATTTATCTATGAAGGCCTTCGAAGCCAAGGCCTTGCTTGAAAAATTTGCAGGCAGTAGCTTCCCCGCAAGTTTGCGAAATGCGGCAATATCAGCATCTGGAAATGAATGAACATAGGGAACTAGTAGCCAACATGGCGAACCATTCGCCCAGCCTACACCAGAAGTAATCGATGTTTGCCCCCCAAGCGTTTTCTCCTGCGCGGCTCCTGCACGTATTTCTTTTGATGGTCCTGCCCCTTCTGATCTAATAGTAAAGGGCCCGCGCGGGATCACATTGTCTCCAGTTGAGACAATGTCTTCTCGCCCCAAATCATCGGGATTAAACGGCACACCTTCATCCGCAGAGTCTGCGCGTGGAATATATAGTATCTGCTTGATGCCACGATCAGCAAACCAGCCACCTGGATCTTTAAGGAATGATCGGACAGATAAACGAAGTCCTTGTGCGCTTAAGGCTTCTAACCCAATCAATGTCAGATGCAAAGGGTCTAAGCACGGCAATAATACTGCATTGATCTGAACTTGGGCTGCAAGTGCCTCGATGCCATTAATATGATCCACATCCAGGTGAGATATGAACAATAAATCAATTTTTTCGTAAGAGCACAATGAAAGCCCTTGCTCAAAGTGCTCACGATTTATCGAGCCGCAGTCGAAGGCATACGTAAAGGATTGACCGCATCTATCTGTGACATCACCGACTAGAAATCCGCCCTGACCAATAGGAAGCTGTCGAACTGATGAAATAACCGATATCCCTGACATTTTAAGCTCCAAATGCTGGTGAAAAACTCGAACCAGCAAAACAAATAAAGTTCAGATACAAATAATTCAACAATGCTTTACAGCGGCTTAATGCAGGACATTAAAAGCTCTTCATGACACTTGATTCAACTGCAAGGAGACCTCCTCATGCTATATTATAGCCATTCTCTCCCATCGCAACTAGAATCTTTCGGAAAATTCCAGAGCGGCGAAGAGGCTAACAACCAATATATTACTAGCGAGGCATAACCCGAAGCATTTTAGCACTGCCAAAACCTGCTTTACTTCGGCTCCGCGAGAAAGCAATTGGCCTTTCTCTAGGAAGTCGTGTTTTCTAGCCTAATACTGTGGTAGTAGTGGAGGTAAGCATGACCTAGCATTACGAGCTTTCGAATGAGCACTTGACGTTAATCGGAGACCTCGTTTCTCCACCTTTATAAAATAGAGCACCCGCTCCTTGATGGTCGGAAAATGCTCAATGGCATCTTGGGCTGATTGTGATTAGACGCCAAATGGCGTGACCTACCCAAGCACTATAGCCCTTGGAAGTCGGTCCACAAAGGCTTCCGGCAGTGGCGCCCGACGGTACCTTCAGCGCATCCTAATCTGTACACATCTAAAATTTTTCCAGGATGGCTATCTGAATCTGGACACTGGGATGATCGATTCCACTACGATCCGCGCTACACATGCCGCCTCCGGAGGTAGAAAGGACCAGGCCAACGTTAAACTATGTACTAGCTCGTAGCCACGGTAAGCTGAGCACCGAACTCAGCTGCTCTTTCATTCTTAAGGGTTCCCAATTACTTTTACTAGATCGCCTCGACAGCAGGTCAACCCGCATTACATCATTCTGCTGCGTGAACAGATGTATCAGCCAGGTAGCAGGCTATGCACCCGTTTCGACAAGCTTGAGCTCCAGGGTGCCGCGGATGCAGTCCTGCACCGCGCCACCCACCCAGATGCGCTCGTCGATCCGCGCCACCCGCACTCGGCCGCGGCGGCCCAGGACGGTGCCCTGGCTGGCCAGGTAACGCTCCGGCGCGAGGCCCGCCGGGATCAGCCACTGCGCAAGGCTGGCGTTGAGGCTGCCGGTGACCGGATCCTCGGCGAACTCCTCGCCCATCAGCGCCCGTACCTCGAATTGCGCCTCGGCCGCGGGCCCCGTCCAGGGCGCCACCAGGCCGACGTTAAGGCCGCCCAGAGCGGCATAGTCCGGCTCGATCGCCAGCAGCTCCTCACGACTCTCCAGCAGCACCGCCACCCAACCAGGGCCGTTGTCGGCCCACTGGCTGGCCTGGATGCGATTCGGCGCCAGGCCGGTACCACGGGCGATGCGCGCCAGTACCTCGGGCTCCACCGGCCCGCCGCGCACCAGGGGCGGCGCGGCGAAGGCCAGTTCCTCGCCGGCCGCGCGGATCGGCACCAGGCCGGCACCGCACTCCTGGATCACCTCGCCCCCTTTGGGCCGCCCGCCTTCGCGCAACCAGACATGACAACTGCCCAGGGTCGGGTGGCCGGCGAAGGGCAGCTCGCGCACCGGGGTGAAGATGCGCACCCGGTAGTCCGCTGCCGGATCGGTCGGTTCGAGCAGGAAGGTGGTCTCCGACAGGTTGGTCCAACGCGCCAGGGCGGCCATCTGGTCGGTGGACAGGTTATCGGCGCCGCAGACCACCGCCAGGGCATTGCCCTCCAGGGGGCGGTGGGCGAAGACATCGACCTGATGGAAAGCGAGGGACATGGCGGCAGGCTCCTTGAGAGGGGGATGGCCGATTCTGCGCAGCCCGGTCTGGCGCGGCCAGCCACAGCCAGCGGACTAAACGCCCATACAGCAGGGGCGCGCCCCTGCCGCGGGGAAAAGATCCTTGCGCCCCCGGCCATGGCGGGCTAAACCCTTAGCCAGTGTCCGCCCATCCACTCTAGAGGTCCCGCTCATGAGTCATGCAGGCAAACGCGTCCTGGTCACCGCCGCGGGCCAGGGTATCGGCCGGGCCACCGC
>CAUQPA010000326.1:0-5454 GCA_963519325.1 uncultured Pseudomonas sp.
GTTCCGTACGGTGCATGGACTGCAGCGAAGTTGACCTTATCAGTGGAAAACGCTCTGCGGTTTTCCAGGCTACGGAGCGAGGCTACCGGGTTGAGCCCTAGGTTGGGTTGAGCGCAGCGAAGCCCAACGGTGCCCAAGATTGAACATCCCCGTTGGGCTTCGACGATGGAGCCGTCTCAACCCAACCTACGTGACTACGAAGCTTCAGTGCAAAAGGCTGCGCGTTTTTCCAGGCTACGGGCTGTAGGGTGGACGACGGCGCCGCCTCGTCCACGCGAACCTTTCGAGGCGAAACGCCTCAATCGGCTCTCTTGCTGTCCACCTGGTCCAGGCGGCCACCACGGAAGGTGACGAAATAGAGCATGCCGTTCCAGGGGCCGTAGGCCCATTCCTCGACGAATTCGACCTGGCGATAGCCGTAGGCATCGGTGGTCTGGCGCTCGCCCAGGGGCGTGACGCTCTGCGGGTCGCCGCATTTGGCGCGCACCTCGTGGGTGGTGGCGCCATCGGAGACCAGGGCGCTGCCACAGCGCAGGGAGGCGGCCTGGGTGGCGCCGGTGGCGAGCAGCAGCGAGAGGAACAGGACGCGGGCAATCATTGGCGCTGGAACTCGATGCGGGTGAGGCGGTTGGCTTCGAAGGTGAGGATATAGTTGGCCCCGTTCCTGGGTCCGTAGACCCATTCCTCGATCACCGCCTCGCGGCGCTCGTTGCGGCCCAGCTCGTAGCCCACCAGGTCGCGGTGGGCGGGCTCGCCGCATTTCTGCAGCACTTCGAAGGCGCGATCGCCGCGACTGACCAGGGCGTTGCCGCAGCGCATGGAATCGGCGGCGGCGCCGGTGGCGACCAGCAGGGTGAAGGCGGCGAGCAGGCAACGCATGTAGAGGTCTCCTGACCGGTCAGAGCACCCCTAGCTGCAGCTGCGCGGCCGTGGGCGACTCGCCGGATTGGGCTTGAGTGCTGACATCCAGCAGGTAGACCCGCTGGGCATCCAGTTTCGCCGTGTCCACCAGATAGGTCTTGATGGCGCCCGCGCGTTGCTGGGCCAGGCTACGCAGGAGGCCGTCGTTGCCGCTCCAGGCTTCGAGCACCGCCTGCCGCAGGCGGGCCGTGCGGGTGGCATCGTCAAGACTATCCCATTCCTGCGGTGGTTGCGCTTGCAGTCGCAGTCGGTACAGGCCTTCCAGCAGGGGCGCGCGCATGTCGGCGGGGACCTGCAGCTGGCTGGGATCGGCCGGCACCTTGTCGCCGCGCCGTTGCAGCAGGTTGAAGTACTGGGTCTGGAAGTCCTTTTCCAGTTGGCTGGCGGCCAGGGCGCGCCCGTCGCTGGCAGCGCCGGCATGCCCCTTGACCTCGACCGTCAGCTGCGGCCGCTGGCGCAGGGCCGCTGCCAGCTTGTCCAGTTCGCCCCGGGCCTGGGCGGAGAGGCTGGTACTCCCGGGGGCGAAATCGATGGCGCTGAGATCCGCCTCGTGCCCGCCGACCAGCCCGGCCAGCATGCGGAAGGGCGCCTGGACGGCGCGACTGAGCACGTTGCGCAGGGTCTGCCAGACCACCGGCATGACACTGAAGTTGGGATCGTCGAGATTGCCCGCCACCGGCAGGCGCAGGTCGATGCGACCGTGGCTGTCCTTGAGCAGGGCCACCGCCAGGCGCACCGGCAGGTCGACGGCGTCCTTGCTGTCCACCCGCTCGCCCAGCTCCAGCTGATCGAGCACCACGTGGTTCTGCGCCTGCAGCTTGCCGTTGTCGATGCGGTATTGCAGGTCCAGGTCGAGGCGTCCCTTGCGCACCGCGTAGCCGGCGAACTTGCCCGTGTAGGGCGACAGGGTGGTGAGTTCGACCTGGCGGAAGTAGGCGGTCACGTCCAGTTGCTGCCAGGGATCCAGGGGGTCGAGCCGGCCCTTGATCTCCACCGGGGCGAAGCGGTCGACCTTGCCGGCGAGGTGGATGTCGGCCGGTTTCGAGGCGGCCGTGTCGAGGGTGCCGATGCCGCCGTCCAGGGACTGGATATTGGTGGCGAAGCCGGGCTTGAGGCTGTTGTCGGCGAAGTCGGCGCTGCCATCCTTGATGTTCACCCCGCCGATCCGGATCTGCAGCGGCGGCGCGGCGTCCTTGGCCTCGCTCCTGGGCTGGGGGACGAGCAGGGCGCTGAAGTTGTTGCTCAGGTCTTCGTTGATCACCAGGGTGCCATAGGGCTTCTCCAGGTCGATCCTGTCGATGACCAGGCGCTTGCCCAGGTCGAAGGCGATGCCCTGCAGGTCGAGCAACTGCCAGCGCATGAAGTCCTGCTGGTGCAGGGTGTCGAGGACGTGCACCTGGGTGACCTGGGCCGCGCCGCTGACGCTGACGCCGAGGGGCTCGCCGGGCGTCAGGGCCACCTTGAGCCGGCTGGCCAATTGGCCGCTGCGGATCTCCAGGCGGACATAGGGGCTGAGATAGGGCTGGGCTTGGCGCAGGTTGAGTTCGTCGATGCCGACGTCGAAGTGGCCCTGCAGGGGCGTGAGCGCCAGCTGGCCGCTGGCGGTGATGCGACCGCGATCGCCCAGGGTGGTCTTGATCTCCAGGCCGAAGGGCTGGTCGCCGGCGGTATCGAAGCCCTTCACGGCCAGGTCCAGGCCGCTGAAGTACAGACTGGCCGGCTCCGGGGGGACCCGGTCCACCAGGTGCAGCTGGTTGTCGCCAAGCTGGACGTCGTCGAGCTTCACGCGCCAGGCCGGACCGCTGCTGGGCGCATCGCTGCGGGGGAACAGCTTCTGCCAATCCAGGCTACCGTCCTGCTCGCGATTGCCCCAGGCATCCAGGCCCGCGCCACGCAGGCGGGTGATGGCGACCTCGCGTTTTTGCAGGTCCAGGGCGATGCCCTCGGCGGCCAGGCGCTTGAAGCTGGCCTTGGGTTCGGCGTTCACCGCCTGCACGGCGACGTCGTCCAGCGTCAGCCGGCCCTGGCTGAATTGCAATTGCAGGGTCTTGGCCAGGTCCAGTCGGTAATGGGCACTGGCCTCCAGGCGGCCCTTGCCCAGCGCCAGGGGCAGCTGGTTGCGCACATAGGGCCACCAGGGCGCCAGGCTCACGCCCTTGAGGGTCAGGTCACCCTCGCTGCGCAGCGGCAGCAGATCCAGGCTGCCTTTCCAGGTGAGCTGGCCGCCCTGGGCGGTGGTGGCGGTCAACGCCAGCTGACCCGGGGTGTCGCCGCTGCGGGTGCGGAACTCCTGCAGCTGGGCGTCCAGCGGGGTGAAGGTGACGTCCACCGGCTGGGCGCCCTGGGCATCAAGGAAGTGCAACTGGCCGCCGACCAGGGCGATGCGCTCGATGTGCAGCGGGAAGGGCTGGCTCGGTTCGGCCGTGGCGGGCGCGGGCGCGGCGGTTGCGGTGGCCGGATCGCTGCGCCAGAGCTGCGCCAGGTTGACCGCGCCGCCCTTGGCGATGCGCAGATCGACCCGGGGCTGGTCGAGGCGTACGTCGGTCAGGTGCAGGGTGCGCCGCCAGAGGCTGTCCCACTGCAGGTTGGCGTAGAAACCATCGGCGGCCAGGGTCGGCCGCTCCGCCGGGCCGATCAGCAGGCGCTCGGCGTGCACCTCCAGGGTGAAGGGATTGAAGCTCAGCGCCTGCAGGCTGGCCGGCTGGGTGAGGCGCTCCGCGAGCGTCTGGTTGAGGTAGTGCAGGGCGAGCCGAGGCCCGACCAGGAAACCGAGCAGACTGTAGAGGGCCAAGAGCACGAGCAGGACGAGGCTCGCTTTCACAATTCTGGGCATGCAGGCATCTAGGGCGGCGGAGGTGGCCGGATTATGGCATGCGACCCCGGGCGGCAAGGGCGGTCGCCGTCCCAAAAGCGGCGTGGTTCGACCTCTGGTGGTCGCTCTGCGACCGTCTGGCGGGCATTCGCGGAAACAGTCTGCCTTTCAAAGAGCTGAAATCTTATTGCAATAAATCTGTAGTGAAGTGGCCTCCCGCTCGATCCTCTCGGTCTCCTTCATGAATCCCTCTCGTTCCTTGCGTGCCCAATTGCTGCTGCTCATCGGCGGTGGCCTGGTGTTGTTGCTGGTGCTCGCCCTGGCCGGTTTCGGCCTGCTGTCCCGGCAACTGGACGGCTATCAAGGGTTGCTCCAAGGCCCCCTGGAAGAGGCGCGCCTGGTGGACGCCACCAACCTGGCCTTCAAGTCCCAGGTGCAGGAATGGAAGAACGTGCTGCTGCGGGGCGGCGCCGCCGACCAGCGCGAGCGCTACTGGAAGCAATTCCAGGATGAGGAAGCCCGCGTCCAGGACCTGCTGGCGCAACTGCAGCGCAGCGCCGATGACCCCGAGCTGCGCCAGCGCCTGCAGCAGCTGGCCCAGAGTCACCGTGACCTGGGCGAGGCCTATCGCCGCGGACTGGCGGCCTATGTGGCGGCCAACTTCGTTGCCGCCCAGGGCGATACCGCGGTCAAGGGCATCGACCGGGCCACCAGCGAGCAGCTGTCCGGCCTGGTCACCGCCCTACACCAGCGCGCCAGCGACCAGGCCCAGCGCCTGGCCGCCGAGGCCCGCCGGACCGTCCTGCTGGCGGTCTGCGCCATGCTGGCCTTCGCCGTGTTGATCGCCTTGCTCAGCGCCTGGCTGGTCAACCGGCGCATCGTCGGACCGCTGGCCCAGGTCACCGAGCAGCTGGTTCGCCTCAGCGAGGGGCGCTTCGGGCAGCCGCTGGCCGAGACCCGTCGCGACGAAGTGGGGCGGTTGTCTCGCGCCGCCAACCACCTGCGGGATTTCTTCAGCGACCTGGCCGGGCAGCTGCGCCAGGGCACCGGGGCGCTGGACGCCACTACCCAGGCGCTGGGCGCCATTGCCCAGCGCAGTGGCGAGGGCATCCGCGACCAGTTCTCCCGTACCGATCAAGTGGCCACCGCCATGCACGAGATGAGTGCCACGGCGGAAGAGGTGGCCCGGCATTCCGGCAGCGCCGCCACGGCCGCCAACGAGGCGGATCGCGCCGCCCAGGAAGGCGAGGCGAGCATGACCCAGACCATCGCCACCATCGAACGGATGCACCGGGAGATTTCCCGCACCGCTGTCGTCATCGCCCGCCTGGAAAGCGACAGCGACCGTATCGGCAGCGTGCTGGAAGTGATCCGCGGCATCGCCGACCAGACCAACCTGCTGGCGCTCAACGCCGCCATCGAGGCGGCCCGGGCCGGGGACGCCGGGCGTGGCTTCGCCGTGGTGGCCGACGAGGTGCGCAGCCTGGCGGTGCGTACCGCCAGTTCCATCAGCGAGATCCATCAACTGATCGCCACGCTACAGGGCGCGGCCCACGAAGCCGCCGAAGCGGTGCGCGCGGGCGCCGCCGAAAGCACCGCCGGCCGCGACCAGGTGGTGGCTTCCGGCGAGCGCCTGCGCAGCATCACCACGGCGGTGGAGGCCATCCGCGACATGAACCGGCAGATCGCCACCGCGGCCGAGGAGCAGACCTCGGTGGCCG
>CAUQPA010000327.1:0-5447 GCA_963519325.1 uncultured Pseudomonas sp.
CATCAACAGCCATGCCTCGCTGCTGCCGCGCTGGCGCGGCGCGGCGCCCATCCAGCGCGCGCTGGAGGCGGGCGATGCCGAATCCGGGGTCACCGTGATGCGCATGGAAGCCGGCCTGGATACCGGGCCGATGCTGAGCAAGGTGACGACGGCGCTCACCGCCGAAGACACCGGCGGCAGCCTGCATGACCGCCTGGCCGCCCTGGGCGCCGCCGCCGTGGTCGCGGCGCTGCCCGGTCTGGCCGATGGCAGCCTGGCGGGCGAAGTCCAGGACGATGACCTGGCCACCTACGCCCACAAGCTGAACAAGGACGAGGCGCGGCTGGATTGGGAACGTCCCGCCGTCGAGCTGGAGCGGCGCATCCGCGCCTTCGATCCCTGGCCGCTGTGCCATACCGCCCTGGCCGGCGAACCGCTCAAGGTCTGGGCCGCCGAGCTGGCCGAAGGCCAGGGCATCCCCGGCATGGTGCTCGATGCCGACCGCCACGGCCTGCTGGTGGCCTGCGGCGAGGGCGCGCTGCGCCTGACCCGGCTGCAGCTGCCGGGCGGCAAGCCGCTGGGCTTCGCCGATCTCTACAACGCCCGCCGCGAGCGCTTCGCGCCCGGCCAGGTGCTGGGCCTATGAATCCCCGGCTGGCGGCGACCCGCGCCCTGGCGGCGGTACTCGCCGGCCGTGCCTCCCTGGGCAGCAGCCTGCCCGAGCAACTGGCCAAGGTGGAGCCGCGCGACCGCGCCCTGGCCCAGGACCTGGCCTTCGGCACCGCCCGCTGGCAACCGCGGCTGTCCCTGCTGGCGGAAAAGCTGTTGCAGAAGCCCTTCAAGGCCGGCGACCGGGATCTCGAAGCCCTGCTGCTGATCGGTCTCTACCAGTTGTTCTACACCCGCATCCCGGCCCATGCCGCCATCGGCGAGACGGTGGGCTGCGTCGACAAGCTGAAGAAATCCTCGGCCAAGGGCCTGCTCAACGCCGTGCTGCGCCGCGCCCAGCGCGAATACGACAGCCTGCTGCCGGCCCTGGAGCACGATCCGGCGGCGCGCCTGGCCCATCCGCGCTGGCTGCAGAAAGCCCTCAAGGCGCGCTGGCCGGAGCACTGGGAAGCCATCGCCACTGCGAACAACCTGCACCCGCCGCTGATCCTCCGGGTCAATCGGCGCCAGGGCAGTCGCGACGCCTATCTGGCCGAACTGGCTGCCGCCGGTATCGAGGCCGTGCCCTGCATCTTCAGCGCCGACGGCATCCGGCTGTTGCAGCCCCAGGACGTCACCGCCCTGCCGGGCTTCGCCGCGGGGCGCCTGAGCGTACAGGACGAAGCCGCCCAGCTGGCGGCCGAGCTGCTGGAACTGGCGCCCGGGCAACGGGTACTGGACGCCTGCGCGGCACCGGGTGGCAAGACCTGTCACCTGCTGGAGCGCGAACCGGGCCTGGCCGAGGTGGTGGCGCTGGACGCCGATGCCGGCCGGCTGCAGCGCGTCGAGCAGAATCTCGCCCGCCTGGGTCTTGCGGCCCGTACCCTGGCCGCCGATGGCCGCGCCGTGGCCGACTGGTGGGACGGCAAGCCCTTCCAGCGCATCCTGCTGGACGCCCCCTGCAGCGCCACCGGGGTGATCCGTCGCCATCCGGACATCAAGCTGACCCGCCAGGCCGAAGACATTCCGCCGCTGGTGCAGCTACAGGGCGAATTGCTCGACGCCCTCTGGCCGACCCTGGCGGTAGGCGGCATCCTGCTCTATGCCACCTGTTCGGTACTGCCGGAAGAGAACAGCGACAACCTGGCCGCCTTCCTCGCCCGTACCCCGGGCGCCCGCGAGCTGGACATCCCCGCCCCCTGGGGGATCGCCCAAGCCCATGGCCGCCAGTTGCTGCCCCAGGCGGAAGGCCACGACGGCTTCTATTACGGCAAGTTGATCAAGATCGCCAAGTAGGAGGCTTCGCCATGCTCGAATCCCTGGAAAAGCTGCTCGCTCGCGGCCAGGACAATGCCCTGCTGAGGTTCGGCCTGGGCAAGGGCTACCTGGACGCCGGCGAGCCGGCGCGGGCCATCGAGCACCTGGCGCGCTGCGTGGAATTCGATCCGGCCTATTCGGCGGCCTGGAAGCTGTTGGGCAAGGCCCATGAAGGCAGTGGCGACCTGGCCAGTGCCGCGGCGGCCTGGACGCAAGGCCTGCAGGCAGCGCAAGCCAAGGGCGACAAGCAGGCGGAGAAGGAAATGACGGTGTTCCTCAAGCGGCTGGCGCGCCGCGCTCAATCCTGATCGCGCAGGAACTTGAGACCGGCGCCTTCGCCATCGGTACGCATGACCTCCATGTTCACCTTCGGCGCCTCCATCGGCAGGTCGAGCACCTGGCCGATCACCCGGGTGCCGCGCGGTAGCCGGCTCAGCTCGGGATGCACCACATAGACGCCGCCATCGGAGAGATCGCGCGTCTCGCCGACGATCTCGCCATCCGGATAGGAGATCCACAGCCGGCACTTGAGGGGGGTACGGGTATGGTGGCGCTGATCGCGCGAATTCATCGCCTGACTCCCTGGATAGGCGCTCCTTGCAGTCCCCGCAGCTTCCGGCAAAGCCGGGCGCCTGTCAGCCGCGCGCCGACCGAACGGTCCAGGGGATCAGCTGAGCGATCCGGCGCGCAAGGCCGCGCACAGCCGGTCGTCCGGGGCAGAACCCGGGCGTGGCTGGGCGTCTAGTACCACTTTTCCTCGCCCTCCGGGCGATTCTTGAATCTCTTCATGCTCCACATGTACTGGGTCGGATAGCGCCGCACGTAGCCAGCCAGCACCTCGCTCATGGCCGCTACCGAGACCTGCGGATCCGGGTCGTACATGGCCGGGGGCGCGGCTTCCAGGATCACCTTGTAGCCACTGCCGTCTTCCAGGCGCACCGCATGGAAGAACACCCCGCGCGCCTTGCCCCGGGCCAGCAGCGAGGGGACGAACTTGCTGGTCAGGGCGGTGGTGCCGAGGAAGGGCACGAACAGCCCGGCGCTGCGGCTCGGCTCGGGATCGGCGGGAATGCCCACCGCCCCGCCACGGCGGACTTCCTTGATCACGCTGATGATGCCTTCCGGGGTCGAGGGCGCCACCCGGTTGCCCAGTTGCACCCGCTGGCGCTTGAGCAACTCGTCCACCGCCTTCAGCTTGGGCGGCCGGTAGAAGATGATCGGCTTGGCATGGGAGCAGTAGAAGTGGTTGAGCAGCTCCCAATTGCCCAGGTGGCTGGTGATGCCCACCACGCCATCGCCGGAAGCCAGGGCTTCCTGCAGCACGTCCATGCCTTCCACCTCGCGCACCAGGCGCAGCGAGCGCTGGGGCGACCAGATCCAGGCGCAGGCGCTTTCGGTCAGGGTCTTGCCGATACCGCGCAGGCACTCGCGCGACAGCCGCTCCAGGGCGGCAGCATCGAGTTCGGGAAAACAGTGGGCGAGATTGATGCGGGTGACGGTGCTGGCGCGAGTCGGCAGCTTCCACATGCACCAGCCGATGAATCCACCCAGGCGCTGAACCGTCCGCCAGGGCAGCAGGGCGAAAAGGCGCAGGAAGGCGATCATCAGCGCGCCTTTGAATCTTTCCAAGAGAGGGCTCCTGTCTGAATGCGCCGACAGTTTACCGTCTACGAGCCCCGGAAACGTTAAGAAAGCGTAAGGTTCAGGTTAACCGGCTGCTATACATTCAGCTTTTCATGCAGCTCTGCCGACGGACGGGCCAGGTCGGCGTACCGGTCGCAATCGAGGGTGTGGTCCATCACCAATCCCATGGCCTGCATGAAGGCATAGCAGATGGTCGGCCCGACGAAGGTGAAACCCGCCTTCTTGAGCGCCTTGCTCATGGCCTCGGCCTCCGGGGTGATCGCCGGGACCTCGCTGCGTTCGCGGAAATGATTGATGCGTGGCGTGCCACCGACGAAGGACCACAGCCAGCCGGCGGGATCTTCGAGCCGGAGCCAGGCCTGGGCATTCTGCCGGGCGGCGCGCAGCTTGGCGCGATTGCGGATGATGCCCGGGTCCTGCAGCAACTCTTCGATCTCCGCATCGGTCAGGCGCGCCAACCGCTCCGGGTCGAAGCCGTGCAGCACCTCGCGATAGCGTTCGCGCTTCTTGAGGATGGTGATCCACGACAGGCCCGCCTGGAAGCCTTCCAGCAGCAGGAATTCGAAGAGCACCGCCGGATCACGCTGGGGCACGCCCCATTCGTGGTCGTGGTAGTCGATGTACAGTGGGTCGACGGTACACCAGTAGCAACGCGGCATGGCGAAGACTCGGACGAGAAGGAAAAGCCTCACCTTAGCGCATTGCCGGGCGGAGGAGACGAGTCCAACAGCCTCAGCGGCGGCCACTCCTACAGTGGGTGAGGCTTTTGTAGGAGCGGCCGCATCGGCGGACCGCCCTGGCCGCGATTAAGCGCGATAAAGGCCAGACCCTAGGTTGGGTTGAGACGGCGCTATCGTCGAAGCCCAACATCGCCGGCGCCCCGAGACACTGTTGGGCTTCGCTACGCTCAACCCAACCTACGCCGGACCAGGGTCGCGATAACGGGAGCAGGCACTTTCCCGCCAGGCAGCCCCAAGCCCCCATGCGGGCACCACCGGCTTTCGGCTATACTCCCCGGCTTTTCGTCGCAGCCGAACGGGTATTTTTCGTGAGCCAGTCCAAGCCCACCGTGCGCACCTTCCAAGACTTGATCCTGGCCTTGCAGCAATACTGGGCCGAGCAGGGCTGCGTGGTACTCCAGCCCTATGACATGGAAGTTGGCGCCGGTACCTTCCACACCGCCACCTTCCTGCGCGCCATCGGTCCGGAGACCTGGAACGCCGCCTATGTGCAGCCCAGCCGTCGCCCCACCGACGGCCGCTACGGCGAGAACCCCAACCGCCTGCAGCACTACTACCAATTCCAGGTGGTGTTGAAGCCCAACCCGGACAACTTCCAGGAGCTCTACCTGGGCTCCCTGGCCGCCATCGGCCTGGATCCGCTGGTGCACGACGTGCGCTTCGTCGAGGACAACTGGGAATCGCCCACCCTGGGCGCCTGGGGTCTCGGCTGGGAAGTCTGGCTCAACGGCATGGAAGTCACCCAGTTCACCTACTTCCAGCAGGCCGGCGGTCTCGAGTGCTATCCGGTGACCGGCGAGATCACCTATGGCCTTGAGCGCCTGGCCATGTACCTGCAGGGCGTGGATTCGGTCTACGACCTGATCTGGGCCGACGGTCCCTTCGGCACCGTGACCTACGGCGACGTCTTCCACCAGAACGAGGTGGAGCAGAGCACCTACAACTTCGAGCACGCCAACGTGCCCAAGCTGTTCGAACTGTTCGACTTCTACGAGTCCGAGGCCAATCGCCTGATCGCCCTGGACCTGCCGTTGCCCACCTACGAGATGGTGCTCAAGGCCTCCCATACCTTCAACCTGCTGGACGCCCGCCGCGCCATCTCGGTGACCGAGCGCCAGC
>CAUQPA010000328.1:0-5442 GCA_963519325.1 uncultured Pseudomonas sp.
CCCCTGCCGCTGTTGCATATCGCCGATCCCACCGGCGCGGCGATCCGTGCCCAGGGCCTGCAGACCCTGGGGCTGCTGGGTACGGCCTTCACCATGGAGCAGGCCTTCTATCGCCAGCGGCTGACCGAGACATTCGGCCTGCAGGTCCTGGTGCCCGCGCCGGCGCGACGTCAGACCGTGCACCGCATCATCTACGAGGAACTGGTCCGCGGCGAGATCCGCGCGGACTCGCGCGAGGCCTACCGCGAGATCATCGCCGAGCTGGTGGCCCAGGGCGCCGAGGCCATCGTGCTCGGCTGCACCGAGATCATGCTGCTGGTGGACCAGAGCGACAGCGCGGTGCCGCTGTTCGACACTACCCGGCTGCACGCCCTGGCCGCCGTGGACTGGGCGCTGGCCTAGCGCCGCATACGCTGCGCCACCTCGGCGAGCAGCGGGCGCGCATCGAGGGCGCCCTGCTGGCACTCCTCGGCCAGGGCCATGAGCGCCGGATCGGCCGGCTCGCTGCACCGCGCCAGCCACTCCTCCAGCAGGATACCGAAGGCGCGACTCTCGAAGCGCTGCAGTCGCGCGGCCTGGCGAGCATCCTCGGGCAACAGGGAGGCACCGCCGAAATCACCGAGCAGGCAGCGCGCGCCACCGTCCCAGAGGATGTTGTGGGCATAGAAGTCGCCATGAACCAGGCCCCGCTCGTGCAGGTGGGCCAGGGCGCTGGCCATGCCGCCGGCCATCTCGCGCACGGCGGCGGCCGTGAAGCGGGTGTCGTCGGGATAGACGTCCCGGCTGCAGGTGGTGAAGCTGGGCGGGCCGGCCAGGTTGCCGAAGGCCGGCTCCACCAGCTCCAGCACCAGCCCGCTGCGCTGCTCGGGATGCTCGGCCAGATCACCGAGCGCGCCGATCAGCCAGGGATGGGTGCCGGCACTGAGGCTGGCGGCGCTTTCGCTTTCCGGGGTGCCGTCACTGGTCATGCTGCCCTTGAAGAGCTTCACCGCGACGTCCCGCGGGCCGCTGGGCGACTGCCAGCGCGCCTGGTGGATGATGCCGGAGGCGCCCTCCCCCAGGCGTTCACCGAGCGTCAGATCGCGCCAGGCGATGCGCTGCTGGCGCGCCGCCTGGGCGCGTACCGCCCGTTCGCGCGCAGCGCCCAGCGGGTTGTCGCCATAGGCCAGCCAGGTCAGCCGTGGCAGGTCCAGCACCGCCGGCGGCAAGGTCGCGAAGCGATTCGCCGACAGCCGCAGGAGTTCCAGTTGGTGCAGCTCGGCCATGGACGCCGGCAGGGTCTGCAACTGGTTGCCGGCCAGCATCAACTTTTGCAGGGCCGGTCGCTCACCCAGGGCGGCGGGCACCTCGGCGATGCGGTTGTCGGTCAGGATCAACCAGCGCAGGCGCGGCGGCAGGGCGGCGGCGCTCACCCGCTCGAGCTGGCAGGCCTTGAAGCCGATCATCTCCAGGTTGGGCAGCGTCCCCAGCACCTCGGGCAATTCGCTGAAGGGGTTGCCCGAGCAGAAGAGGATGCGCAACCGGTGCAGCCGCCCCAGGTCGGCGGGCAGCCGGGTCAGCCGATTGCCGGAGAGGTCGAGGATCTCCAGGCTGTCGGCCAGGGCGTAGATTTCTTCGGGGAATTCGGTCAGGTCGGCGCGCAGGGTCAGGCGCGTGGCTCCGGCCAACTCGCCGGCGCGCAGCCGGGCTAGGGTATCCGTCATGGGAAGGCGACTCTCACTGTCTGGGAAAACCGGGCACCATGCCCGTCGACTGCGCGGACGTTAGCACGCCGGGCCGCTAGCGGCGGCCCTCGTGCGCCAGAATGCGCGCCACTGCCTCTTGCAGATCCCCGGCGGTTACCTGCGGCGGTGCCAGGGGATAGGCCACCTGCTCCGGCCGCCGCTGCACCAGGGCGCCCTTGAGCCCTGCCGCCTGGGCACCGGCGATGTCCCAGCCATGGACGGCGACCAGCCACAGGGTCTCGGCCGGTTGCGCCAGGTTGGCGGCGGCCTGGCGGTAGGTGGCCGTGGCGGGCTTGGAGGCGCCCGCGTCCTCGGCCGAGAGGATGTCGGCGAAGGCATCGCTCAGGCCGGCATGTTCGAGTTGCGCCTTGGTGGCGGCGCGGGCGTTGTTGGAGAAGGCGATGCAACGCACGCCCTGCGCGCGGGCGAAGTCGAGCCCCGGCCGGACGTCCGGGTGGGCAGGCAGACGCTTGAGCGCGGCGGCTACACGCTGCTTGTCGGCGGCGCTCGGCGCCCGTCCGAGTCGCGCACCGAGCATGTCCAGCGCGGCCTGGCCCTGGGCTTCGAAGGGCGCATGGCGGCCACAGAGGTCGGCGGTCATGGCGTTCTGCAGTGTCTGGGCAAACCAGCGTTCGCGGCTGCGCGGGTCGCCGAACAACTCGGCGAAGAGGCCGTCCAAGGCGGAGAGATCGAGCACGGTCTCGTTGATGTCGAACAGGCAGGTAAGGGTCATGACAGGCACTCCAGAGAGGATGACCTTTCGACCCGCACTCGCCTCCGAGGTGCACCCGCGTTAAGGTTCGAGTTCGGACAAGCGAGACGGCAAGACTAAAGTCTGACCTTACGCAGCCGATAGCCTCGGTCAGCCTGCCTCTCGTTTGCCGCCCCGCCTGCCCCGAGTGGCAACAGCACCGCGCCCAGGCGCTCGTTGCTCGTACCAGGCGCAGCGACCCACCCGAGAGAGTCCGATGGCCGATCCCCTACAGCACGAAGATGACCGCCTCAACGCCCTGCACGCGCTGGAGCTGCTCGACTCGGCGCCGGCGGAGGAATTCGATCGCCTCTGCGAACTGGTGGCCAGCAGCTTCGCTGTGCCCACCGCGCTGATCAGCCTGGTGGATCGCGACCGCCAGTGGTTCAAGGCGCGCGTCGGTTTCGACCTGGCGCAGATGCCCATAGAGGACGCCTTCTGCGCCCATACCATCCAGGCCAGGGACGGCCGGATGGAAATCAACGATGCCTGCTGCGATGCCCGTTTCAGCCACAACCCGCTGGTGGTTCGCGCCCCGCACGTGCGGTTCTATGCCGGCTCCGCCCTGGTCACCGAGGCCGGCTATGCCATCGGCAGCCTCTGCATCCTCGATAACCAGCCACGGGAACTGAGCGCGGCGGAGCGCAAGCGCCTGGATGATTTCGCCGCCCAGGTGATGCGCCTGATCGCCCTGCGCCAGCACCTGCGGCGACGGGATCCGGTCAGCGGCCTGCCCAATCGCCAGCAGTTCCAGGCCGACGTCGCCCAGCTGGCCGAACTGCACCCGAGCGAACTGCGCCTGCTGGTGCTGGTGGATCCGCTAGAAACCCTGTGGAAGGAACAACTGGTCCTGGCCCAGGGCATGTGGCCCTTCGAGACCTTCCTGCGTTGCCTGGCTCTGCGGCTCTGCGATGCCCTGGTCGAGAAGGCCAAGGTCTATCACGTGGACACCAAGAGATTCGCCTTCCTGCTGCCAGCGGAGTGCGACTACCCGCCCCTGCTCGACAGCCTGATCACCCAGTTGCGCGCCCCGGTCCAGGCCGACCGCATCCCCATAGATCCGCCGGTGAAAGCCGGGGTAGTGCCCTTCGAGCTGACCCCTGGCAACGTGCGCGACCTGTTGCGCAAGGGCATGGTCGCGGTCGACCAGGCGGTCCTCGGCGCGCGGCACTGGGGGCTCTACCAGCGCCCGCAGGACGAGGCCTTCCAGCGGATCTTCCAGCTAGTCCGGCAAATTCCCGAAGCCCTCGAACGCGGTGACTTCAGCCTGGCGTTCCAGCCGCGCCTCGGGCTGCCCGGTCGGGCCCTGTGCAGTGCCGAGGCGCTGCTGCGCTGGACCCACCCGGAACTCGGCCCCATCGCTCCGGGTGATTTCATCCCGGCGATCGAGAAGACCGCGCTGATCCACAGCGTGACCCGCTGGGTGATCCGCACCGCCGTCGGCCAGCTGGCGCAGTGGGACAATCGCTACCAGGGGCGGCTGTCGCTCAACCTCTCGCCCCGGGACTTCGACGAAGGCGACCTGGTCGAGCTGCTGCGCGAGACCTGTGAGCGCCAGGGCGTCGACCCGCGGCGGCTGGAGGTGGAGATCACCGAAGGCGAATGGCTGCGCCGCAATCCGGTGGCCATCGCGCAGCTGCACGCCCTGCGTGCCCTGGGCCTGGAGATCGCCATCGATGACTTCGGCAGTGGCTACAGCAACTTCGCCTATCTGTACGAACTGCCGGTCACCAGCGTCAAGCTCGACCGTTCGCTGGTCCACGATCTGCCCACCGACATGCGCAAGCAGGAAGTGGTCCGCGCCCTGCTGCCGCTGATTGGCAAGCTCGGTTACCGCAGCGTCGCCGAGGGGATAGAGACAACCGAGGTCCTTGACTTCCTGCAAGGCGCCGGTTGCGACGAGGTGCAGGGCTATCTGCTGGCCCGGCCGATGACTCTGCCGGCGTTCGAAGCCTGGTACGCCGAGCACGGTCGTCCCGCTGATTGAGGTCATTTGACTGACAAATTCACTTCAGCCTCTACACTGGATCAGGTCGTAGTTTCCCGGGAGTGAGGACATGAGGGAATCGAGTACCGAGTTGTTGGACGTGGTCGGCCTGGATACCGGCGACCTGAGCAGCAAGGGCTGTATCGACAAGGTGCTGCATGCGCTGCGCATTCACCTGGACATGGACGTGGCCTTCCTGGCCGAGTTTCGCCAGCAGGATCGCGTCTTCCGCAACGTGGACGCCGAACCCGATGCGCCGCTCAAGCCGGGTGACGCCCTGCCGCTCAGCCAGGGCTATTGCCAGCAGGTGGTCACCGGCCATTTGCCGGAGCTCATCCCCGATACCCGCGCCGTGGGCAACGCCCGCCTGATCCCGGAAACCCGCAGCGTCCCCATCGGCGCCCACCTGAGCGTGCCGGTGCGCCTCAGCGATGGCGAACTCTATGGCACCTTCTGCTGCTTCAAGTACCAACCCGATCCGACCCTGAGCCCGCGCGACCTGGAACTGGTACGGACCTTCGCCGAGCTGGTGGCCGATCGCCTCAGCCTGGACGCCTCCAGCCGGCGCGGCCAGGTGGAGATGCGCCAGCGCATCCAGGGGGCGGTCGCCGCCCACCAGCCCAGCATCGTCTACCAGCCCATCTACCATCTCGCCGACCTGCGCATCGCCGGCTGGGAATCCCTGTCGCGCTTCCACTGCCCACCCCAGCGCAGCCCCGACCTCTGGTTTTCCGAGGCCAGCAGCATCGGCCTGGGCGACGAACTCGAAGAAAGCGCCATGAGATTCGCACTGCAGGGCCTGGAAAGCCTGCCGGACGACACCTACCTGACCATGAACTGCTCGCCGCAGACCATCCTCGCGGGCCGGCTGCCGGCGCTGCTGGCCGGCAACGCGCCCGGGCGCCTGGTGCTGGAGATCACCGAGCACGCCGAGGTGAGCGACTACGACGCCCTGCACCTGCAGCTGCAGCCCCTCCAGC
>CAUQPA010000329.1:0-5435 GCA_963519325.1 uncultured Pseudomonas sp.
CCTGGGGGCGACCCTCACCCCGGCCCTCTCCCAGAGGGAGAGGGGTGCCACCGACAAGCTCCGGGTAGGGTGGAAAACCGCGCAGCGTTTTCCACGCGAAGTCTCTATTCGTTGCTCAGTGTGGTCCGCCGGTGCGGTCGCTCCTACGGGCCGTCGTAGGTTGGGTTGAGCGCAGCGAAGCCCAACATTGCCTCGGGGGCCGGCCATGTTGGGCTTCGACGATAACGCCGTCTCAACCCAACCTACGCTCTATCGCCGCCATGGCAGCGATTCCCGCGGTCATCTGGAGCGAAAGAGCTACCTGCCTAACCACCCGCACCCGTCCGCAGCAACGTACCTATCCCACCCTCCACGACGAAACCCGCCTTGGCATAGAGCTGCTGAGCCTGATGTCCATCCTCGGCAACGATCACGAAGGCCTCCACCGCCAGGCGCTGTTGCCAGAGCACCGTGCCGAGCAGCGCCTGGCAGAGGCCGCGGCGGCGCGAGTCCGGGCGAGTGGTGACGGCCTGGAAGCGACCCAGTCGACCGAGACGATAGAGGCCGAGATAGGCCAGGAGCTCCTCGCCAGCGAAGACCCCCCACCAGTCGCCCAGACCGCTGTCACACAGCGAGCGGTAGCGCCGGGCCTGGTAGTCCAGATAGCGCCGGTGGGCCTCTGGGTGTTCGGCGCCTGGGGTGACGTCGGCTTGCAGCTCCTGCCACTGCTGCCAATCGGCGGCGCGTTCGAAGCGGCGGATGTGCAGACCCTCAGGTAACGCCGGAGCTTGGGGTACGGCAGCGGCTGGCAGGTGCATCGAGACCAGGCGTAGATAGTCGTAGCCGCCAGGCAGGTCCGCGGGTGGTACTTCCGCCGAGGACTCTGGCCAGACGAAGGCGCGGTGAGCCAGGGATTCCGGGCTGCCCAACAGGCCTTCGAAATGGGCTGACCAATCGGCTACCTGCTCGGCGGTAGGGCGCCGGTCCAGCAGCAGGTAGTTGCCGAAGTAGTAGTCGGGACAATCCGGCGTGCGAATGCCCACCCAGTGTTCGCCATAGGTAAGGCAGGTATCGGGCGCCAGCTGCAGTTGGGTGAGCAGGCCGGCATTGGCACGAATGGAGGCGGGGAGTCTTGGCCAATTCACGGGCAGCCAGCGTCCTCTGCAGGTGACGTCGCCACTCCCGGATGCGGCCCCAGCGCTCGCGCTGGATAATCCCGCCACTGCTTGTCGCCCAGGCTGGCGGTGAATGCCGCATGCAGCGGATAGTGCAGCCGATTGTCCGCGCGGCTCGTATCACCTACCACCAGCAATTCCACCGGCTCTGCGGTCTCGTTGAGGAAGGTATGGGTGACGCCATCGCCGGCCTTGAAGCCGACGCCGTCCCCGGGTTTCAGCCGATGAGCGTGGCCGTCGATCCAGGCGGTGGGGTGGCCTGCGATCACATAGATGAATTCGTCCTCGGTGGCTTCGGCATGGGGGCGCGAGGTGCGTCGGCCGGGGGGCAGCAGCTCATGGTGGATCCCCAGGCGAGCGAAGCCGAAGTGGCGGCCGAAGGCGGCGCCCAGGGAGAAGCGCTCGTCACTGTCCGCATAGCCGGGGCCGTCGGGGGCCTGCAAGCTGGACCAGTGGATGATCTTGTCGAAATCTTTCCGGGATTGCATGGGGTGCTGCGCCTCGCGGGAAAATAGCTCAAGCTTAGCCGTTGTGGCAGAAATGCCATCAGGCCCTCTTGCGCAGGAACGAGATGCCCAGATTCTTCAGACGAGCCGCCTTGCTGGCGACCTTCTCTTCGCTCTTGGGCTGCTCGCCGAGCGACACGCCGATCAACAGCCCCTACCGCGCCGGGGCCGAGGGGCAGAATACCCTCTATACCGCCTTCACCACCCGCTCGCCGAAATACCTGGATCCGGCCAGTTCCTATTCCGGTGACGAGACCAATTTCACCTACAACATCTATGAACCGCTGTATGGCTATCACTATTTCAAGCGGCCCTACGAGCTGATCCCGCGGGGCGCGGAGCGGGTGGTGGCGCCCTATTACCTGGACGCCCAGGGCCAACGCCTGCCCGACGAGGCGCCCGCGGCGCAGATCGCCGAGAGCATCTACGACATTCCCATCCGGCGCGATGCCCGCTACGCCCCCCATCCGGCCTTCGCCCGCGACGCCCAAGGCAACTACCGCTATTTCCCGATCAAGCCGGAAGACCTGGCCGACCGCTACCAGATCCCCGATTTCCCCGAGACCGCTACCCGCGCCCTGACCGCCGCCGACTACGCCTATGGCCTGCGCCGCCTGGCCAGTCCGCGGCTGGTCTCGCCCAGCTACGGCATCTTCGCCGAGCATCTGGTCGGCATGCAGGCCTTCGGCGACCGGCTGCGCGCCCAGGACAAGGCCCTGCGCGCCGGCTTGCCCAAGGGCGCGCCGCTGCCCTGGCTGGACCTGCGCCAGGGCGACCTGCCCGGGGTGCAGGTGCTGGACGATCACACCCTGCGCCTGCGGGTGAAGGGCAAGTACCCCCAGTTCAACTATTGGCTGGCCATGACCTTCGCCGCGCCCATCCCCTGGGAGGCGGATCGCTTCTACAGCCAGCCGGGCATGACCGAGCACAACCTCGGCTTCAACAGCTGGCCGGTAGGGACCGGGCCCTATCGCCTGGCCGAATCCATCCCCAACCGCCGGCACGTGCTGGAGCGCAATCCCGCGTATCACGCCGATCCCTATCCCTGCGAGGGCGAACCCGAGGATCGCGAACAGGGCCGCCTGGACGACTGTGGCAAGCCCATGCCGCTGATCGACCGGGCGGTCTTCAGCCTGGAAAAGGAAGGCGTGCCGCTGATGGGCAAATTCATCCAGGGTTACTACGACGCGCCGCAGATCGAGCGGGGCGAATACGGCGTGGCCCTGCGTACCCGCGCCGGGGATTCGGCCGATTCCGCCGAGCTCTACCGCGAGCGCGGCCTCAAGCTGCCGACCGCGGTGGAGGCCTCCAACTGGTACCTGGGCTTCAACTGGCTGGATCCGGTGGTGGGGCAGGGCGCCACGCCCGAGCAGCAACTGCGCAATCGTAAGTTGCGCCAGGCGCTGTCCATCGCCTTCGACTGGGAGAGCTACATCACCGTCTTCCTCAATGGCAACGGCCTGGTCGCCAACGGCCCGCTGCCGCCCGGAGTGCTGGGCTACGAGGCGCCGCCGGCGGGCAGCAATCCGGTGGTCTACCGCCTGGTGAATGGCCAGCCCGAGCGACGACCGATCGAGGAGGCGCAGCGGCTGTTGGCCGAAGCCGGCTATCCCGATGGTCGCGACGCCCAGAGCGGGCGGCCGCTGATCCTGCAATACGATGCCCAGAGCAGTGGCGACAGTGCCATGTTCGACTGGATGCGCCAGCAGACCGCCAAGCTGGGCATCCAACTGGAGCTGCGCGGCTCCGACTACAACAGATTCCAGGACAAGATGCGCAAGGGCGCGGCGCAGATCTTCTTCTGGGGTTGGAACGCCGACTACCCCGATGCCGAGAACTTCCTCTTCCTCTTCTACGGCCCCCAGGGCAAGGCCAAGCATGGTGGCGAGAATGCCGGCAACTACAGCAATCCCGAGTTCGATCGGCTGTTCGAGCAGATGAAGAGCCTCGACGACGGGCCGCAGAAGGTCGCGCTGATCCGGCGCATGGTCGCCATCGTGCAGCAGGACGCGCCCTGGCTGTTCGGCTGGAATCCGCTGTCGGGTGGCGCCTACCAGCAGTGGGTCTACAACGCCAAGCCGACCCAGATGGTGCGCGACCAGTTGCGCTATTTGCGCCTGGACCCGGCCCTGCGCGAGCGCAAGGTGCTGGAGTGGAATCGGCCGCTGCTCTGGCCGCTATGGCTGCTCGCGGGCCTGGCGCTGCTGCTGGTCTGGCCGGCCTGGCGCATCCTCCGCCGCCGGGAGCGCCAGACTGCCTTTGGCGATAGGGCGCAGGAGGAGCGGCCATGATCGGCTATCTGCTGCGACGCCTGGCCTATGGCGTGTTGATCCTGATCGGCGTCAACCTGCTGACCTTCGTGCTGTTCTTCACCGTCAACACCCCGGACGACATGGCGCGCCTGGCCATTGGCGGCAAGTACGTCACCACCGAAGCCGTCGCGGACTGGAAGGCCGAGCACGGCTACGACAAGCCGCTGCTAATTAATACCACCCGTGAGGGGGTGGAGCAGTTGACCGATACGCTCTTCTTCGAGCGGTCGGCCAGCCTGCTGGTATTCGACTTCGGCACCTCCGACAGTGGCCGGGAGATCGGCCGGGAGATCGCCGAGCGCGCCGGACCGAGCCTGGCGCTGGCGCTGCCGACCTTCGTCCTCGGCCTGGTCGCCAGCGTCGGCTTCGCCCTGCTGCTGGTATTCTTCCGCGCCACCCGCCTGGATTTCTGGGGCGTGGTGCTCTGTGTGCTGCTGCTGTCGATCTCCTCGCTGTTCTACATCATCGCCGGCCAGTGGCTGTTCGCGAAGATCCTGCGCCTGGTGCCCTATTCGGGCTACGAGGAGGGCTGGAATCTGCTGCGCTTCCTGGCGTTGCCGGTGGTGGTGGCGGTGATTTCCGGCCTCGGCAGCCAGGCGCGCTTCTATCGCGCGCTGTTTCTCGAGGAGATCGGCAAGGACTATGTGCGCACCGCCCGGGCCAAGGGTCTGGCCGAGCGCCAGGTGCTGCTGCGCCATGTGCTGCGCAACGCGGCGCTGCCGATCCTCACCGGGGTCGTCTCGGCCATCCCGCTGCTGATCATGGGCAGCCTGATCGCCGAGTCCTTCTTCGGCATCCCCGGGCTGGGCAGCTATACCATCGACGCCATCAACGGCCAGGACTTCGCCGTGGTCCGGACCATGGTGTTCCTGGGCTCGGTGCTCTACATCGTCGGGCTGATCCTGGCGGACCTGTCCTACACCCTCGCCGATCCGCGCGTTCGCTTCGAGTAGCCGCCATGCCGAAATTCGTCTTGCTCTGGACCGATCTCGCCCTCTACCTGCTGGTGGCCGGTACCCTGTTCTATGCCTGGCGCGCGCGCCGCCAACCGGCCTTGCGCGCGAGCTGGCGGCGGGTACTGCAGGATGCCCCGGCGATGAGCGCCGCCGTGGTGCTGGCCAGCTTCGTCGCCATCGCCCTGCTGGATTCCGTGCATTACCGACCGCAACTGCCGGCCGCACCCGGGGCCCAGGCGCCGATCTATGCGCCCACGGTGCTCTCGGCCCTCGATGGCCTGCTCGCCAGTACCTCGCTCACCGAGCGCGAGAAGACCTACTCCGCGCCCCTGGCCACCCACCAGTTCACCAAGGAAACCCTGGGCACCACGGCAGACGGCAAGCCGCTGCGCGACTTTCCGCGGCTCAAGCATGCCGGCACGACGTTGAGCGATCCCGCCTTGCAGTGGCGCGGCGACGTGCTCGGTCGACTGGCCCTCGGCTCGCTCGGCGGCCTGGGGCTGGCCC
>CAUQPA010000330.1:0-5430 GCA_963519325.1 uncultured Pseudomonas sp.
GGGGCGTCCGGCCGAAATCCTGGGGTGCCACCACCTCGCCGAGCTGCCGACGGTGACACTCGGCGAGGATGAATTCGACGCGCTGGGGCTTTTCGAAACAGGGCTGCAACTGGCCATCGATCAATTCGCAGCGGCCGTGGTGCAGGGCGTGATCGGGACTGTGGTGGATGCGCATGGCGACTCCGGGCGGCGGGCTCTCTCCAGATTCTTGCCAGCCCGGCGGCCCGCGACGAGAGGCGCTGCGGCCAAAAGGGGATAGATCCGGCCAGATTGTGCCCGGCGTCGGCCATCAGCTACCCTTGGCTTCGTAGACCACGAAGCGCTTCAGGGTCGGCTCCAGCACCTCCCAGGTGCCCTGGAAGCCGCGCGGCACGACAAAGCTGCTGCCGGGCCCGAGACGGGTGGCGTGGCCCTGGTCATCGGTGACCAGACTCACGCCTTCGAGGATCTGGCAGTACTCCTCTTCGGTGTAGTTCACCCGCCACTTGCCCACCTCGCTGTGCCAGTGGCCGACGGCGAAGACGCCGCTGCCATCCTCTAGTCGAGCCAGAGGCTCTGCAGCGGATCGCCCTCCAGGCGCTTTTCCGCTGGCAGGCGGTATTGATCGGTGGGTTGGCCGCGGTCCGCGAGCAGCTTCAGTGAAGGCATGGGGCATCCTCCCGGGAGTGGAAATGCTCAGCATACGCCGACCGCTAGAGTCGATAACCCCGCGGCGATTGTCCGCTCCAGCGTCGGAACGCATGGCGGAAGCTGGCGGTTTCGCTGAAGCCCATTGCCTCGGCGATGCGGTAGATCGGCAGCCGCTCCCGGGCGAGCAGGTCGCGCGCGCGCTCGAAACGCAGTTCATCGAGCAGCTGCTGATAGCCACTGCCGGCGGTCTGCAGGTGGCGGCGCAGGCTGCGCGGCGCGATGCCGAGATGGCTAGCCAGGGCCTCGAACGAAGGCGGCGCGGCCAGATCGGCGTTCAGCAGGGTGCGGATGCGGGCGAGCAGGGCGCGCTGGCGATCCTGCTCGGGGGCCAGACGCCCGCACTGCTGCAGGGCATTGCGATGGGTCACCGGATCGGCCAGCGGCAGGCCGCGCTCGAGCCAGGCGGCCGGAAAGGCCAGGCCGTTGCAGGGCGCGTCGAAGGCCAGGGGCGTGGCGCCAAAGCAGTCGGCATAGCGCGCGCGGTAGGCGGGCTCGGGGTGCCGGAAGGCTACCTGCACCAGCGGCAGGGGCGTACCCAGGAGGTCACAGCAGATCGCCAGGAGCGAGGCCAGGCAGCATTCGGCGTTGCAGCGCTCCAGCTCGGGCGCGAAGGGATGGTCGCCGGCCCTGAGCCAGGCCAATTCGCCGTGGCGCTCCAGGCGCAGGGTGAAATAGGCACCCAGCAGGCTTTGGTGGGCCAGGGCCGCCTCCAGCGCCGCGCCCAGGGTGGGGGCGCTGAGCAGGGCATAGCCGAGCAGGCCATAGCCGGAGACGCGCAGCCGCCAGCCCAGCAGCAACCCCAATTCCGGCGGGGCGACCGGCAGGGCGTTGGCGATGACCCGCTGTTCCTGGGCCAGGGTGATGAGGCGCTGGGGGCGTTCCAGGTCGTCCAGCCGCAGACCGCTGCCTAGCAGCAGGGGTGCCGCCCGGGCGGGCGTGTCGGCACCCAACTGCTGGAGCACCAGGGACACCAGGTTGAGATTGATCAGACCGGATTGACGCATGCGAACACTCCCCGGGGCGGTGGCAGCCTTCCAAGCAAGAAGGATACCGCGCCCGCGGGGAGTTGCCGGGGTTACCGCTCAGGTCTGGCGTGCGGGGTTCAGACCTTGGCTTTCAGTGGCACCAAACGCGGCGCGATCATGTTTTCCGGGCGCAGGATGTCGTCCAGGGTCGCCTCGTCCAAGAGGTTCTCCTCGCGCACCAGTTCCAGCACGCCGCGACCGCTTTCCAGTGCCGTCTTGGCGATGCGGGTGGAAGTCTCGTAGCCCAGGTAGGGGTTGAGCGCGGTGACCAGACCGATGGAGTGCTCCACCTGGCGGCGGCAGTGCTCGACGTTGGCGGTGATGCCGGTGATGCAATGCTCGCGCAGCATGTCCATGGCGCGCTGCAGGAGACGGATGGAGTCGAAGATCTTGTAGGCGATCAGGGGCTCCATGACGTTGAGCTGCAGCTGGCCACCCTCGGCCGCCAGGGTCAGGGCCAGGTCGTTGCCGATGATCTCGAAGGCCACTTGGTTGACCGCCTCGGGGATCACCGGATTGACCTTGCCCGGCATGATGGAGCTGCCCGGCTGGCGCGGCGGCAGGTTGATCTCGTTGATGCCGGTACGCGGACCGCTGGAGAGCAGGCGCAGGTCGTTGCAGATCTTCGACAGCTTCACCGCGGTGCGCTTGAGCATGCCGGAGAACAGCACGAAGGCGCCCATGTCCGAGGTGGCCTCGATCAGGTCGGCGGCCGGCTTGAGCGGCTGGCCGCTGATCTCTGCCAGGCGCTGCACGGCGAGGAGCTGGTAGCCGGGGTCGGCGTTGATGCCGGTGCCGATGGCGGTACCGCCCAGGTTGACCTCGGTGAGCAACTCCGGCGCCAGGCTCTTGAGGCGCGCCAGGTCCTCGCCCAGGGTGGTGGCGAAGGCATGGAATTCCTGACCGAGGGTCATGGGCACCGCGTCCTGCAGCTGGGTGCGACCCATCTTCAGCACCTCGGCGAACTCCACGCCCTTGGCGGCGAAGGCGGTGATCAGGCTGTCCAGGCTGGCGAGCAGGGCGTCATGACCGAGCAGCAGGCCCAGGCGGATGGCGGTGGGGTAGGCGTCGTTGGTCGACTGCGCCATGTTGACGTCGTTGTTCGGGTGCAGGTGGCGATACTCGCCCTTGGCGTGGCCGAGGATCTCCAGCGCCACGTTGGCGATCACCTCGTTGGCGTTCATGTTGGTCGAGGTGCCGGCGCCGCCCTGGATCATGTCCACCACGAACTGGTCGTGGAATTCGCCGCGGATGATGCGCGAGCAGGCTTCGTTGATCGCCTGGTGCTTTTCCGCTGGCAGGTGGCCGAGACGGTGGTTGGCGTTGGCCGCGGCCTGCTTGACCATGGCCAGGGCTACCACCAGCTTCGGATAGTGCCCGAGCGGCACGCCGGAGAGGCGGAAGTTCTGCACGGCGCGCAGGGTCTGGATGCCGTAGTAGGCCTCGGCGGGGACGTCGAGAGTACCGAGAAGATCTTTTTCGAGGCGGACGGGTGATGCAGAGTCGGACATGATAGCGTTGGGCTTCGATCAGGCGGCGGGCGCCGCGATGCCCTAGAATCTAGGCCTGCCAGCCGATCTCGGCCAATGCCGATCCGCCAAGCCTCATGCCGGATCGGCATAACTTCCGTTGTGACCTCGTGAGATCCGACGACGTATGGGTGCCATGAACATCGAATTCAAATGGCTGGAAGACTTCGTCGCCCTGGCGGCTACCTACAGTTTTTCCCAGGCCGCCGAAAAGCGCTTCGTCACCCAGCCGGCCTTCAGCCGGCGCATCCGCGCCCTGGAGGAAAGCGTCGGCCTGACGCTGGTGGACAGATCCCACACCCCGGTCAGCCTCACCGAGGCCGGGCAACTGTTCCTGGTCACGGCGCGCAGCGTGGTGGAGCAGCTGGGTGAGACGGTGCGCCACCTGCACCACCTGGAAGGCGGGCAGGGCGAGGTACTGCAATTCGCCGCCGCCCACTCCCTGGCGCTGGGCTTCTTCCCGCAATGGATCGCCGGCCTGCGTGGCCAGGGCCTGGCGCTGGCCAGCCGGCTGGTGGCCACCAACGTCGGTGATGCCATCCACGCCCTGCGCGACGGCGCCTGCGACCTGATGCTGGCCTTCCACGATCCCGATGCCGCCCTGCAGATGGACCCGGAGTTGTTTCCTTCGCTGCACCTGGCGCACACCGCCATGCTGCCGGTCTGCGCCACCGACGGCGAAGGTCGGCCGCTGTTCCAGCTGGACGGGGAGGGCAGCGTGCCGCTGCTGGCCTACAGCGCCGGCGCCTTCCTCGGCCGCTCGGTGAACCTGCTCTTGCGCCAGCGCAAGCTGCGCGCCGTCACTCTCTACGAAACCGCCATGGCCGACAGCCTCAAGACTATGGCGCTGCAGGGCCTTGGCGTGGCCTGGGTGCCGCAGCTGTCGGTGGCGGCCGAACTGGCCCGTGGCGAACTGGCCATTTGCGGCGACGCCGCCTGGCAGGTCGGCCTGGAGATCCGTCTCTACCGTTGTGCCCTGTTGCGCAAGCGGCTGGTGCAGCAGGTCTGGCGCCATCTGGAGAACCAGGGCCGCAGCTGAGGTTTCCGAAGTCACAACTATGCTGATTTCGGCATTTCAATTGCCGACGTCCTGCAAGCCTTTTCGCCGCGCCTGAGCCACACTGAGGACCTCTCTCACGGAGGTCCGCCATGCAGCGCATCCGCGTCATCGACTCCCACACCGGGGGTGAACCCACCCGCCTGGTACTGGACGGTTTTCCCGATCTCGGCCAGGGCAGCATGGCCGAGCGCCGCAGCCGCCTGGCCAGCGAGCACGATGCCTTCCGCCGCGCCTGCATGCGTGAACCGCGCGGCAACGAGGTGCTGGTAGGGGCGCTGCTCTGCGCGCCGGTATCGCCCGCGGCCAGCGCTGGCGTGGTGTTCTTCAACGAGGTCGGTTACCTCGGCATGTGCGGCCACGGCACCATTGGCCTGGTGGTGTCCCTGGCCCACTTGGGCCGGATCGGTCCGGGCGACCACCTGATCGAGACGCCGGTGGGCGACGTCACCGCCACCCTGCACGAGGACGGCAGCGTCAGCGTGCGTAATGTGCCGGCCTATCGGTTTCGCCAGAGCGTGCAGGTGGACATCCCCGGCCACGGCCTGGTCAGCGGTGACATCGCCTGGGGCGGCAACTGGTTCCTCCTCTGTGCCGATCACGGCCAGCGCATCGCCGCCGACAACCTCGATGGCCTGCTCGCCTTCAGCCTGGCCCTGCGCGGTGCCCTGGAAGCCGCCGGCATCACCGGCGCGCAGGGCGGCCATATCGATCACATCGAACTCTTCGCCGACGACCCGGACGGCGCCGACAGCCGCAGCTACGTCCTTTGTCCGGGCCGCGCCTACGATCGTTCGCCCTGCGGCACCGGCACCAGCGCCAAGCTGGCGTGCCTGGCGGCCGACGGCGATCTCGCCCCTGGTGCCGTCTGGCGCCAGGCCAGTGTCATCGGCAGTCGCTTCGAGGCCCATTATCAGCCCGGTGATGAGGGCCGCATCCTGCCGGTGATCCGCGGCCGCGCCCACGTGATGGCCGAGGCGACCCTGCTGCTGGCCGAAGACGATCCCTTCGCCTGGGGTATCCCGGGGTGAAGCCGGTGGCGGACGTCCTCGTCGTCGGCGCTGGCATCGTCGGCGCCAGCTGCGCCGCGGCCCTGGCCGCGCGCGGCTGCCGCGTGCGGGTGCTGGAC
>CAUQPA010000331.1:0-5424 GCA_963519325.1 uncultured Pseudomonas sp.
GGCTTGTCGCCGCCGACGTCCAGGGTGCGCACCACCAGCGGCTTGCCGGCCAGGCCATCGAGGGCGCGGCGGTATTCCTGCTCCTGGGCGGCCTCGTCGGGCGCCGCATCGTGGCTCATGAACACCAGCTCGGTGCGCAGCAGGCCGACGGCTTCGGCGCCCTGCTCCACCGCGGCGGCGGCCTGGGCGGTGTCGCCCAGGTTCACCGCGATCTCGACCTGATGGCCATCGCGGGTGGTGGCGCTGTCGAAGCGACGGGCTTCGGCGGCGCGGCGGCGCTCGGCCTGGACCTCGCGCTCGCGCTGCACGGCCTCGATACGGGCGGCGTCCGGGGCGATTTCCAGGGTGCCCTTGTCGCCATCCAGCAGCAGTACGCTGCGCGGCGCCAGCTCCAGCACCCGCCGGCCGGCGCCGACGATGGCCGGGATGCCCAGGGCGCGGGCGACGATGGCGCTGTGGGAGCTGGCGCCCCCGCGGGCGGTGAGGATGCCGCAGACCCGCTCGCGGTCGAGGCGGGCCACGTCGCCGGGGCCGACCTCGTCCATCACCAGTACATAGGGTTCTTCGGGTTCGCGGACCGCTTCGACGCCACAGAGTTGGGCCAACACCCGGCGCCCGACGTCGCGCAGGTCGGCGGCGCGCTCGGCGAGCAGCTTGTCGTGCAGGGCTTCCTGCTGACTGGCCGCCTCCTCGATCTGGGCATCCCAGGCGGCTGCCGCACTGGCATTGGCCTTGAGACGGGCCGCGATGCCCTGCTGCATGTCGGGATCTTCCAGCATCTCCAGGTGGGTCTGGAAGATCTCGCGCAGGGCGCTGGACTCGCTACGGGCGATCAGTGCCTCGATGTCGGCGCGCACGGCGGCCAGGGCGACGTCCAGGCGCTGGCGCTCGGCCGCGGCGCCTTCGCCGGTGGCGGGATAGTCGAATTGCTGGGGCGCCACCACGTGGGCCGGGCCCACGGCCAGGCCCGGTGCGGCGGCCACCGCCTGGGCGTAGTCACCCGGCGCCAGCGGCAGTTGTTCGGACGGATCCACCAGGCTGATGGCGGTGACCCGGGCGGCGCCAGCGGGGGCCGGGGCGCTGGCGGTGACCGGCTCGACTTCTTCGCCGAGTCCAGCCTGCACCGCGCCGATCAGATCGTTCAGGGCCGCCTCGGCCGGGGTGCCGGGTTCGACCAGGAATTCCAGGGTCTGGCCGCGACGGGCGCCCAAGGCCAGCAGGCGCGACAGGCTCTTGGCCGAGACCGGGGCACCACCGTCGACCCGCACGCGGATCTCGCCGTCATAGGCCTTGGCCAGCCGCGCCAGCTCCTTGGCCGGACGGGCATGCAGGCCGTGGGCGTTGGCCAGCACCACCTGGGCGCTGGGCCAGTCGGGCGCCACTTCGCCACCCAGGGCTTCGAGCACGGCGCGACGCGAGGTGGCCTGGGCCAGCTCCTGGCCACGGCCGGCGACCAGCAGGTCGCAGAGGCGTTCGAGCAGGGCGCGGTGGCCCTCGCCCAGGCTGGCCAGGCAGAACAGGCCGCGCACCGGCTGGTCCTGGTGATGCAGGATCTGCAGCGGGGTGACGAAGGCCAGGCCGGGGCGCTTCACCGCGGTCTCGCTGTTCAACCACCAGAGGCCGTCGCCCAGCGGCAACGGCTGGCTGGCCTGCAGGGCACCGGCGAAACCGGCGCCGACGCATTCCATGTGCTTGAGCATGCGCGCGCCCTGCCAGGCCAGGTCTTCCAGGTCTTCGGCGTCGATGGCCAGCTGGACCAGTTCTTCGTCCAGCGCCAGGGCCTGGGGCGCGCCCTGCAGCAGGTCGAGGATCTGCTGGGGTTCGCGGGCCTCACGCAGCGCCTGCTGCAGGTCGCTCTCGCCCAGGGCGCGGGTCAGCAGCTGCAGGATGCGCAGGTGCTCGTCGGACTTGGCGGCGATGGCGATGGCCAGGTAGGTCAGTTGCCCGTCACCCCAGTCCACCCCTTCGGGGAACTGCATCATCCGCACCCCGGTGACGAACACCTGGTCGCGGGTCTGGGGCGTACCGTGGGGAATGGCGATACCCTGGCCGAGGTAGGTGGAGCCCTGGGCCTCGCGGGCCTTGAGCCCTTCGAGATAACCCGGGGCGACCAGGCCATCGGCGACCAGGGATTCGGCGAGCATGGCCAGGGCGGTCGCCTTGTCGGGCGCCTGCTGGGCCATGCGGATATGCTGGGCGTTGAGTTCGAACATGGAAGGATACCTCCGGCGCCGCGCGCCCGATCCTGGCGCCGTGCCTTTCTTGTAATAGATGCTTGCCGGCTCGCTCGACCCTGCAAACGCGCCCGAACAGGCGTGGCAGGGCTTCGGGTAGAGGCGTGACAGCCCTCGGACAACAGAAAGCTGAAACGTTTCACCCAATGGGACTGGAACGTTACTCGATAATCGCCGATCCTTGAAGCACAACACACAATAAAGACCGTCGCGTTTCTGCCGTGTCCCGCAGGCGCTTCAGGTCCGATGAGGAACAGGCGTGAAACTCAGCGACATCGCCCAATTGGCTGGCGTATCCCTCACCACCGCGAGCTATGTCATCAACGGCAAGGCCGCGCAGCGACGCATCAGCGCGGCCACCGTGGCGCGGGTCATGGCGGTGGTCGAAGCCCATGGCTACCAGCCCGACCAGCGCGCCGCCGGCCTGCGCCGCGGGGCTACCCATACCCTGGGTTTCCTGCTGCCCGACCTGGAAAACCCCAGCTATGCTCGGCTGGCCAAGCAGCTGGAGCGGCGGGCACGGGCGCGCGGCTACCAGTTGCTGATCGCCTGCACGGACGACAATCCCGACAGCGAGCGCCAGCTCATCGCGCTGTTCCGGGCGCGACGGTGCGACGGCCTGTTCACCGCCAGCAGCCTGGCCGAGGACGACGCGCCCTACCGGCAACTGCAGGAACACAGCATCCCGATCATCGCCATCGATCGCCAGCTCGACCCCACCCAGTTCTGCTCGGTGGTCAGCGATGACCATGCCGCCGGCCGGCAACTGGCGGCCACCCTGCTCACCCCCGACACCCACAGTATCGCCCTGATCGGCGCCCGCCCCGACCTGGTCATCAGCCGTGAACGCGCCGCCGGCTTCGCCGCCGCCCTCGTCGACCACCCGGCGCGCCACTGGGAGCGCCATGCGCCCCACTACAGCCGCGACGGCGGGCGTGCCCAGGCGCAGGCGATGATCGAGGAGCTCGGCCACTGGCCCGAAGCCCTGCTGACCACCTCCTATGTGCTGCTGCAGGGGGTGCTGGACGTCCTGCGCGACCACCCCTTGGCCGAGGGCGACGGCCTGCGCCTGGCCACCTTCGGCGATACCCAGCTGCTGGACTACCTGCCGTTCAAGGTCAACGCCATCTCCCAGCAGCACGAGGTCATCACCGAGCGGGCCCTGGAGCTGATGCTGGATGCCCTGGAAAACGACCACTACCTGTCCGGGGTCCAAGCCATTCCGAGGGTCCTCAAACACCGCCTGCCATGAGCCTGCTGATCGACACCCACAACCATCTGGACTATCCAGGCTTCGACGCCGAGCGGTCGACCCTGCTGGCCCAGTGCGCGCGCCTGGGCGTGGTGCGCCAGGTGTTGATCGGCGTGGAGCGCAGCCAATGGCCGCAACTCTGGCGAGTGGCTATGGAAAATCCAGGCTTGCATGCAGCGCCAGGCCTGCATCCGCTGTACCTGCAGCGTCATCAGGATGTCGATCTCGACGCGCTGCGGGCCTTCTGCCTGGACCGTCGAGCGGATCGACGGCTGTGTGCCATCGGCGAAATCGGCCTGGACTATTTCATCGAGGCGCCGGACAAGCCGCGCCAGGCTTGGTTCTTCGAGCAGCAGGTGCACCTGGCCATGGAGCTGGAATTGCCGGTGCTGCTGCACGTGCGCCGTGCCCATGCCGACGTGGTGAAGATCCTCAAGCGCCTCAGGCCACCCCGGGCCGGCATCGCCCATGCCTTCTCCGGCAGCTACGAGGAGGCGCGGGAATACTTGCGCCTGGGCTTCAAGATCGGCCTGGGCGGCGCGCCGACCTGGCCCCAGGCGAAACGCCTGCAGCGCGTGCTGCCGCGACTGCCGCTGGAGGCCATCGTCCTGGAGACCGATGCCCCGGACATGCCGCCGGCGATGCACCCCGACGTGCGCAACAGCCCGACCCACCTGCCGGCCATCTGTGCGGCCCTCGCGCCGCTGTGGAACGTCTCGGCCGAGACCCTGGCCGCGACCACCACCCGCAACGCCTGCGCGGTGTTCGGCTGGGACCCCGGCCAACTGGCCTAGTCCTGCAGTGCCTCGTGTAAACGCGGCCAGTCGAACGCGGGACCCGGATCGGTCTTGCGTCCCGGCGCTATGTCGCTATGTCCCTGGATACGCGCGGCGGTGATCGCGGGATAGGCGCGCTGCAACGCCCGGGTCAGGCGCTCCAGGGCCCGGTACTGGGCGTCGCTGTAGGCCTGGTCATCGGTGCCTTCGAGTTCTATGCCGACCGAAAAGTCGTTGCAGTTGTCGCGCCCCTCGAAGGAGGAAACCCCGGCGTGCCAGGCACGCTGGTCGCAGGAGACGAACTGGGTCACCGCGCCCTCGCGCTCGATGAGGAAGTGGGCGGCCACCCGGAGGTCGACGATTTCCTGGAAGAAGGGATGGGTCGTGTGGTCGAGCCGATTCTGGAAGAACGCCTGGACACAACCGGTGCCGAATTGCCCGGGCGGTAGGCTGATGTTGTGGATCACCAGCAGCGACACCTCGGTGCCGGCCGGCCGCTCGTTATGGTTGGGCGACGGACACACCCGCGCCTCGCGGTACCAGCCCTCGACGAAGACCCCGTCCATCAGCGCGCCTTGGCCTTGAGCGCATCGCGCAGGGCGATGGCATCGCTGAATTCACGCTGGCCGACGAAGCGCCCATGATCGAGCATGATCCAGAGCACCCTGTCCGCGTCCCCGGGAAACCGGGGCGCAACCCGCGATTCGCGGTCGAGCAGCACGGGATAGCCGTACTTGCGCATGGCCGGCACGGCGAACAGCCGGGTGATGGCAGCGGGCATGCCGCTGATGTCGGCGACATAGACCACCCGGGTGCCATCGATGAAGGTCGCGGGCTGGTCGCGCAGGGCTTCCTTCACCAACCCGGATCCGGTCATGCTGCGGGCGACCAGCAGCACCTGCGCGCGATCATCGAAGGTATAGGGCTGGTCGCGCTGATCGAGCAGGGTAAAGGGCGCGACGCGCTCACCCGGCTCGAGCGCCAGGGCGGTCAGGGGCAGCAGCAGACACGACAGCAACAACACCAAGGCTCTCCCGCGCATGGCATCCTCTCCCGGGTGATCCATCGAGGCCGTTATCCTGCCCTACCGGCCGGCCAGGCACCACCTTAGCGTCGAGGAGCTGCATGATCCCACTCAAAGATTTGCTCGCCCAGGTTCCCC
>CAUQPA010000332.1:0-5420 GCA_963519325.1 uncultured Pseudomonas sp.
GCCTTGTAGGGTGGAAAACCGCAAGGCGTTTTCCACGCGTCGCACAAAGGCTAGAACAATCGCAACGGCGCCTCGTCCAGGGCGGCGCGCTGCTCGCGCAGGGTGAGGATCTGGTCGCCCCAATAGCGTTCGCTGCCGAACCAGGGAAAGCTCTTGGGAAAGGCCGGATCGTCCCAACGCCGCGCCAGCCAGGCGCTGTAGTGCATCAGGCGCAGGGTGCGCAGCCCCTCGATCAGGGCCAGTTCGCGGGGCTGGAAGTCGTGGAATTCCTCGTAGCCGTCCATCAGTTCGGACAGCTGCGTCAACCGCTCCTGGCGATCACCGGCCAGGAGCATCCACAGATCCTGCATGGCCGGGCCGTGGCGACAGTCGTCGAGGTCGACGATGTGATAGGCGTCGTCCCGGCAGAGCAGGTTGCCGGGATGGCAATCGCCATGCAGGCGGATCACGTCGTAGCTGACGCCCTCGAAGAGTTCGTCGAGCCGCAGGAGCAGGTCGCGGGCCACCGATTCATAGGCGGGCAGCAGGCTCTGGGGGATGAAGTTGCCGGTCAGCAGGGTATCCAGGGAAGCATGGCCGTAGCCCTGGACGTCCAGCGTCTCGCGATGCCGGAAGGGCCGGCTGGCGCCCACCGCATGCAGGCGCCCGAGCAACTGGCCCAGGCGGTGCAACTGGTTGAGATCACCCGGCTCGGGCGCCCGACCACCGCGGCGGGGAAAGAGCGCGAAGCGAAAGCCGGCGTGGTTGAACAGCGTCTGGCCCTCACGCTGTAAGGGCGCGACGACCGGTACCTCGCGTTCTTCCAGCTCGGCGGAAAAGGCGTGCTCCTCGAGGATGGCCGCGTCGGTCCAGCGATCCGGGCGATAGAACTTGGCGATCAGCGGGGTCTCGCCCTCGATGCCGATCTGATAGACGCGGTTTTCGTAGCTGTTGAGGGCCAGGACGCGAGCATCGCTGAGATAACCCAGGCTTTCGATGGCATCGATGACGAGGTCGGGGCTGAGATTTTCGAAGGGATGAGACATGGCGCGCTCCTCGGTCACGGGGACGATGGCGATTGCCACCCTGCATCCGGGAGATGCTAGCGCATGCCCGAGCCCCTTGGCGAAGGCTCGGGCGCTATCCGCTCGCCGGTCAGGCGCCGATCACCCCGCCATCCTCGCGGGTGATGACCATCACCGAGGAGCGTGGCTGGCCGTTCGGCTGTTGTTCCGGGAACTGCGAACCGCCTTCCTCGCCCGGGTGCTGGATGCCGACGAACATCGTCCTGTAGTCCGGCGAGAAGGCCAGGCCGGTGACCTCGCAACCCACCGGGCCGACCAGGAAGCGGCGCATCTCGCCACTGCGCGGATCGGCGCAGAGCATCTGGTTGTTGCCCATGCCCTCGTAGTCGCCCTTGTTGCTGTACTTGCCGTCGGTGAGCACCCACAGCCGGCCGGCGGCGTCGAAGCCCAGGCCGTCCGGGCTGTTGAACATGTTCTCGGCGTTGATCTGCTGGGAGCCGGCCTCGGGCTTGCCGGCATGCACCTTGGGATTGCCGGCGATGACGAAGAGGTCCCAGTCGAAGGCCAGGGCTGCGGCGTCGTCGCCGTCTTCCCGCCAGCGCACGATCTGGCCATAGAGGTTGTTGGCGCGGGGGTTGGGGCCACCCACCGGCTGGCCGTCCTCGCCGCGCTTGGTGTTGTTGGTCAGGGTGCAATAGACCTGGCCGTCCTTGGGGCTGACGGCGATCCACTCGGGCCGGTCCATGCGCGTGGCGCCGACCTGGCTGCCGGCCTGGCGGGCATGGATGAGCACCTCGGCCTGGCCGGCGAAGCCGTTGGCGGGGGTCAGGCCATTCTCGCCGTGCACCAGCGGCAACCACTGGCCGCGGCCCTTGGGGCGGTTCGGGTCGCGGTCGCCCTCGTCGAAGCGGGCGACATAGAGGGTGCCCTGGTCGAGCAGGTTGCGATTGGCCTTGGGCTCGGCCTGGATAGGGTCGCGGCTGACGAACTTGTAGATAAATTCGCCGCACTCGTCGTCGCCCATGTACACCACCGCGCGCCCATCCCGGGTGCGGGTAAGGGCGGCGTTCTCATGCTTGAAGCGGCCTAGGGCGGTGCGCTTGACCGGCTTGCCCTCGGGATCGAAGGGATCGATCTCGGTGATCCAGCCGTGGCGGTTGAGTTCGTTGGGGTTCTGCGCCAGATCGAAGCGGTCGTCGTGCAGGTGCCAGTCGTTCTCCACGCTGGCGTGCTTGACGCTATAGCGCTTCTGGGCGGCGTCGAACTTCAGGTTGGCGTCGCGGCTGCCGAAGACGTCGGTGAAGTTCTCTTCGCAGGTCAGGTAGGTATGCCAGGGCGTGGCGCCGCTGGAGCAATTCTGGAAGGTACCCAGGACCTCGCGTCCGGCCGGATCGGCCGCGGTCTTCAGCAGCTCATGGCCGGCGGCCGGACCGCTGACGGCGATGGGCGTATTGCCGTGCACCCGGCGGTTGTAGGGCGAGCCCTGGACGAAGTGCCACTGGCCGTCCTTACGCCGTACCTCGATCACCGAGACGCCCTCGGCGGCCTGGGCCTTGCGGGTGTCTTCCAGCGACTTGGGCGGGGTGCCGTGGCTGAGCAGGTAGCGGTAGTTGGTGTATTCGTTGTTGATCGCCATCAGCGCCCGCTCCGCATCGTCCGGGAAGGGGAAGAAGGCCATGCCGTCGTTGTTGTCGCCGAACTGCAGCGCTTGGTCGGCGGCGCTCGGGCTGCCGTCGGGGCGGAAGGCCGGGCCATCGGTGTGCAGCGGCTGGCCCCAGCTGATGAGCACGCTGGCGCGATAGCCGGGCGGCACCACCAGGGTATCGGCGGTGGAGGCGGGGATATTGGCGAAGCCGATCAGCGGATTGCCACTGGCTTCGCTCACGGCATCGGCCAGGGCGCTGCGACCGAGCAGGCCGCCGCCGAGGAACAGGGCGGCACCGGCCAGGGCCCCGGCGCCGATGAAGCGGCGACGGCTGAGATGGACGAGGCGTTCGAGATCGGTCTGTTCGCTGTGCATGCTGGAGGCTTCCTTACGGTGTGCAGGCGAGGCTAGTCAGACTGAATGACGTTTTGGTGACAAGGCTAGTCGCCAGGCGGCGGCGTCCGGGCCAGGCAATAGACATCGACCCGCCGGGCACCGGCGCGCTTGAGCAGGCGCGCCAGGCTGTCCGCGGTGGCGCCGGTGGTCAGGACGTCGTCCACCAGGGCTACGTGGCGACCGGCCAACGCCGCCTCGTCCAGCAGGGCGAAGGCCTGCTGGAGATTGCGCTGGCGTTCGCTGGCACTCAGCCCCTGCTGGCTGTGCTGTTCCTGCACACGTTGTAACACTTTCGCGTTCACCGGCAATTGCAGGTCCTTGCCGAGCCAGTCGGCCAACAGGCCAGCCTGATTGAATCCACGCTGGCGCAGGCGTTGCGGTGAGAGAGGCACCGGCAACAGCAACTCCGGGCGCGGCTGCCCCTCGTCGAACAGGTGCTGCAGGTGCCGCGCCAGCAGGGTACCGGCCAGCCGGCCGAGACTGCCCTGGTCGCGGTGCTTGAACCTGTTGATCAGGGCGTCGACCGGAAAGGCATAGCGCCAGGGCGCCAGCACCTGGTCGAAGGCCGGTGGCCTGGCCAGGCAGGCGCCACAGAGCAGGCCATCCACCGGCAGGGGCAGGGCGCAACACGAGCAATGGGCGCCCAGCCAGGGCAACTCGCTGTCGCAGCCCTCGCAGAGGGGCAGGCCTGCGGGCAGCCAGGCGGCGCACAGGGCGCAGCTGGTGCCCGGGCGCAGGCGCTGCCACTGGCGCTGCAGGGCATGGCGGAGGGGTGAGGACATGGCGGCATCCGTGCCGTGGGAGATCCCTACTGTGCCAGGCCGGGTGCCTGGCCACCAGTCAGCCGCGGATCAGCCAGCTCATCACCATCAGCCCGAGGATCAGCCAGATCACGCCGCCCACCACCGAGCGGGCCATGAAGGCGCGCACCGCGGCATAGAGCAGCAGCAGGCCGATGGCCAGGACCACGAAGCTGATGTAGGAGTCGTCCATGCCGATGGAGCGGGCCATGCCATGGAGAAAGTCGTGCACGGCGTCGGCCAGGCCGCCCAGGACCGAGCCGAACAGATCGATGATGAAACGGATGACCTGGCCGAGCGCCGCGCCGAGCCAATCGAAGAAGCCTTCAGTACGCATGGGTGTTTCCGAGTCCTTGGCAATGTCCCTTGGAACCTGCGAAGCCCGCCGGGTTCGCCAGCGATCCGCGCTACACTGCGCGTTTTCCGCAATGTCCCTCAAGTCCCCCGTGATGATAGTTGCCGATTCGCTTCCCCTGGTCCTCTTGCCCGGCCTGCTGTGCGACGAGCGCCTCTGGACCACCCAGGCCGCCGACCTGGCCGATACCTGCGCTGTACACATCCCCGATCTCACCCGGGATGTCGGTATCGCCGCCATGGCTCGCCGGGTGCTGGCCGAGGCGCCGCCGCGTTTCGCCCTGGGTGCGCTGTCCATGGGCGGCTACGTCGCCTTCGAGATCCTGCGCCAGGCCCCGGAGCGGGTGGCGCGGCTGGCCCTGTTCGACACCATGGCCAGCCCGGATGCCCCCGAGCGCGCCGCCCAGCGCCGCGCCATGCTCAAGCTGGCGGAGCGCGGGCGCTTCCTCGGCATCAGTCCGCAGCTGCTGCCGCGGCTGATCCATGCCTCGCGTCTGGGCACCCCGGTCGCCGATACCGTGCTGGCCATGGGCAAGACGGTGGGCAAGGAGGCCTTCCTGCGCCAGCAGCGGTCGATCATCGAACGGACCGACTCGCGCCCGACCCTGGCACAGATCCAGGTACCGACGCTGATCGTGGTCGGTGCCCAGGACCAGCTCACGCCGCCCGCCGAAGCCGAGCTCATGCACGCCGGCATCCAGGGTTCACGCCTGGTGGTGCTGGACGACTGCGGCCACCTGCCGCCGCTGGAGCTGCCGGAACGGACCACGGCGCTGTTGCGGGAGTGGTTGGCCTAGCCACCTGGTCGGCGCTACTGAACCCCGCCACCAGGCGGGCCTCCATTGGCAAAGCCCTGGAGAAGCGTGCCATGTCCCGTCGCCCACCCCTGTCGATCCTGTCCCTGCTGCTGGGCCTGGCCCCTGCCGCCGTGGCCCTGGCCGCGCCGGTGGACGCGGGCCAGCCCGAACAACTGCACTTCGCCGATGACGGTGTCATCCCCAACAGTCGCCTGCCGGTGCTGCTCTATCGCCAGGTGCCCCTGGACGGCGCCGACCGCGCAGCGGCCTTGGAGCACCTGTTCGCCCGCCATGACTGGCCGCCGCAGTGGCGCTATGGCGTCTACGACTACCATCACTACCACCCCAATGCCCATGAGGTACTCGGGGTGGCGCGGGGTCAGGCGAAGCTGCGCCTGGGCGGCGAGCGGGGCCAGGACGTGAG
>CAUQPA010000333.1:0-5415 GCA_963519325.1 uncultured Pseudomonas sp.
GTTGAGTTCTACCCCCGAACAACGATTTTGCCGCCGCAGGCGCAGGGTAGAGGGGAAGAGGCGTGGACAGTGTCGATCAAGAAGTTTTGCGCACCACGGTAGCCTGGCGCCAGGCGGGGCACCGGGTGAGCCTGTTCACCGTGGTCCAGACCTGGGGCAGCTCGCCACGGCCGCCGGGCGCCATGCTGGCGCTGCGCGGCGATGGCCAGGTCTGCGGCTCGGTGTCGGGCGGCTGCATCGAGGACGACCTCATCGCCCGGCTGCAGGCGGGCCAGTTCGCCGGCGAGCGCCCCGAGGTGATCACCTATGGCGTCTCCGGTGACGAAGCCGCCCGGTTCGGGTTGCCCTGCGGGGGTACCCTGCGCCTGGTGCAGGAGAGGGTCGACGACTGCAGCTGGGTCGCCCGGTTGCTGGAGCATTGCGAGAGCCATGAGTTGGCCCTGCGCGAGCTGGACCTGGCCACGGGCCGGGTGCGGATCTCGCCGGCGACCCAGGACCAGCCGGTCAGGCTGGACGAGGGCCACCTGCGCCTGGTGCATGGTCCGCGTTGGCGCCTGTTGCTGATCGGTGCCGGGCAGCTGTCGCTGTATGTCGCCGACATGGCGGCCATGCTCGACTTCGAGGTGCTGGTCTGCGATCCCCGCGAGGAATTTCGCCAGGACTGGGCGACGCGCCCGGCGCGCTTCATTCCCGGCATGCCGGACGATGCGGTGCTGGCGATCCGCCCGGACGAACGTACCGCCGTGGTGGCCCTGACCCACGATCCGCGATTGGACGACCTAGCACTCCTGACGGCCCTGCAATCCGATGCCTTCTACGTCGGTGCCCTCGGCTCACTGCGCAACAACGACAAGCGCCGGGAGCGCCTCCTGCAACTGGAGGTGCCCGTCGCCGCGATCAATCGCCTGCATGGCCCCATCGGGCTGCACATTGGCAGCCACACGCCGCCGGAGATCGCCCTGTCCTTGCTGGCCGAGGTGGTGGCGGTGAAGAACGGCATCGCCCTGACCCAGAAGAAGCGCGCACTGGTGGCGGTGGAGCAGGTCGCCTGAGGATGGCGTCGGTGCAGATCCTCATCCTGGCAGCCGGTACCGGCAGCCGCTTTCGGGCAGCAGGCGGGGATGACAAGCTGCAGGCAGCGCTTCCGGGTCGTACCGGAATGAGTGTATTGCAGGCGACCTTCCGGCTATGGCGCAGCCTCGATCTACCTTGCCTGGCCGTGGTCTCCACGGCTGCCCCCTGGCGCGCCGAGCTGGCCCGCCGCGAGGGGTTGCAGGTACTGGAGCTGCCCCCCTCGGGCATGGGCGACAGCCTGGCCGCCGCGGTACGGGCGACGTCCGCAGCGGAGGGCTGGCTGGTGGCCTTGGGCGACATGCCCTTCATTCATCCAGCGACCGCTCGCCAACTGCTCGAGCTGCAGCGGGCCGACCGTATCGTCGTACCGGTCCACGCGGGGCGACGCGGACATCCCGTGTTCTTTGGTCGGAATTTTGCCGCTGCGCTCGGCGAGTTGAGTGGCGATGAAGGAGCGAAACGGCTGCTGCGCGAGGCGTCGGTGCTAGAGCTGGAGGTCGCCGACCCCGGTATCCAACTCGACGTCGACACCCCGGCCGACCTGGAAAAAACCGCCGCGACGGGGCGAGAACTTCCCCAATTCACCGCTCTTCCAACGGGGGTGAAAGCTGTGTGGTGGAAGACATCCATGAACCTCATCGAGTCCATGCTGGAATACCTCAAGGCCCAGGAGCTGCAATTGACCACGGCGGAATCCTGCACCGCGGGCAAGGTCGTGGGGCTGCTGTCCGAAGTGCCGGGCAGCGGCAGCTGCATCGAATCCGGTTACGTTGTCTACTCCCCGGAGGCCAAGCAGCGCCTGCTGGGGGTGAAGGCGGAGACCATCGAGCGCTACAACCTCACCAGCGAGGAAGTCGCGCGGGAGATGGCCGCTGGCGCCTTGCGCGACAGCCCGGCCCAGGTCGCCATCGCCAACACCGGGTTGGCCGGGCCGGGTGGTGCCGACGGCATTCCCCAGGGAACCGTCTGTTTCGCCTGGGGCTATCGAGTGGGCGACGACATCGTGCTCTATGCTGAGACCCGACACTTTCCCGGTGATCGGGAATCCGTCCAGCTGGCTGCTGCCCGACACAGCCTGGCGGGCGTAGTGCCCTACCACCAACGTCTTGAACGCGAACTCAAGGAGAACGCCCGATGACCGACGCCCAGCAGCGCGACATCATCCAGGCCCTGCAGGTGCCCGAGCATTTCGACCCGGCCGCGGAGGCCGAACGTCGTATCCAGTTCCTCAAGGATTACCTGCTCGACAGTCGCCAGGAAAGTTATGTCCTGGGTATCAGCGGTGGGGTGGATTCTTCCACCGCCGGCCGCCTGGCGCAGCTCGCGGTGGAGCGGGCGCGGGAGGAGAGCGGCAATGCCCGGCTGAGATTCATCGCCATGCGCCTGCCCTATGGCGTGCAGCGGGACGAAGAGGATGCCCAGCGCGCCTTGCAATTCATCCAGCCCGACGAGACCCATACCGTCAACGTCAAACCCGCCAGCGATGCCATGCTCGCCTCGGTGCGAGAGGCCCGAGTGGCCTTCGATGACGAACTGCATGAGGATTTCACCCTCGGCAACATCAAGGCGCGCCAGCGCATGATCGCCCAGTACGCCGTTGCAGGAGCCCGGCGTGGCCTGGTGATAGGTACCGATCATGCCGCCGAGGCGCTGATGGGCTTCTATACCAAGTTCGGCGACGGCGCCTGCGATCTCACGCCCCTGCATGGCCTCAACAAGAGACGGGTGCGAGCCGTGGCCGAATGGCTGGGCGCGCCGGATGCCCTGGTACACAAGGTACCGACCGCCGACCTCGAATCCCTGTCTCCTGGCAAGGCCGATGAGGATGCCTTCGGCATCACCTACGCCGAGATCGATGACTTCCTGGAAGGCAAGCCGGTGAGTCCGGCAACGCTGGAGATCATTCTCAATACCTATCGTCGTAGTGCACATAAACGCGATCTGCCCTATACACCTTTCTAATAAAGACAATCACTTAGGAAAAATAGGTGAGAGGTTTAATTAAGAAAAGGTGGCGCGAGTGCAAGGCGGTTAGCTGCTCTTGAGACTTGGGATGAGGTTCCAAGTCTCGTAGCAGAAAAATGGCTAAACGACTTTAAAAGGATCGTTCAAGTCATTGAATATAAAGCAGTAACAATGGCTTTTACGAGCCTCGTCTGCTTGGCTAGCTGCTGAACTTTTGCGCAGCGCCAGCGCTCAGACTCTTTCAGACAGACCCGCACGAGCGACGCCGGTGGCGGTGAGGCTGCAGTGATCCGCAAGGGTCCGAAAAGCCGGACTTCCGGGTCCAGGTGGCTCTCCTCGAAGGGCAGTTGCACAACGCCGGTGGTACGCCAAGCAGTGGCGGGTTCATGACCAAGGTCGTATCGCTCGAGCGATGCGGCCTTTCACGCGTCTCAAGATGGAGTCAGGCTCGATGTCGAACACCGATCTCCCCGGTTCTTTTTCCACGCTGTCCCTCGATCCCGCCACTGCTGCCCAGACGCCGCGCATCGCCATCGAGGCGGTGACGCCGGCCGTCGACAATGGCCAGTTCGCCGCCAAGGGCATCGCCGGCCGGGCTGTCGAAGTCACCGCCAAGATCTTCGCCGATGGCCACGACAAGTTGGCCGCCGCCGTGCTCTGGCGCCAGGAGGGCGAAGAGAACTGGCAACAGGTGCCGCTGCTGCTGGAGACCAACGACCTCTGGCGCGGCCGCTTCACGCCGCCGGTGGTGGGCCGCTACGAATTCGTGGTCCAGGCCTGGTGGGATGTCTGGGGCACCTACAGGTACGAGATCGAGAAGAAGTACGCCGCGGGTGTGCCGCTGCACCTGGAATTGCAGGAAGGCCGCATCCACGTCGAGCAGGCACTCTCCCGCGCCGAGGGCGAGCAACGCGGGCCGCTGGAGGCGCTGCTGCAGCGCCTGGATCAGGCGGGCAGCGAGGGCGACAAGGTCGCGGTACTGCTGGCCGCCGAGGCCAGCCAGGCCATGGCACCGGCGGATGCCTATGCGCACCTGACCCACAGCATTGAGTACCCAATGGACATCGAGCGTCTACGCGCCGAATTCGCCAGCTGGTACGAACTCTTCCCGCGTTCCATCACCGAGGATCCCCAGCGTCACGGGACCTTCCGCAACGTGATCGGCGAATTGCCGCGCGTGCGTGACATGGGCTTTGACGTACTCTACTTCCCGCCGATCCACCCGATCGGCCTGGCCCACCGCAAGGGCAAGAACAACACCCTGGGTGCCGGCGCCGACCAACCGGGCAGCCCCTATGCTATCGGCAGTCCGGACGGCGGCCACGATGCCGTGCACCCCGAGCTGGGCACCTTGGACGACTTCCGCGCCCTGGTGGCGGCGGCGGCCGACCACGGCCTGGAGATCGCCCTGGACTTCGCCATCCAGTGCTCGCCCGACCATCCCTGGCTAAAGGAGCACCCGGGCTGGTTCTCCTGGCGCCCGGATGGCTCCATGCGCTATGCAGAGAACCCGCCGAAGAAGTACCAGGACATCGTCAACGTCGACTTCTATGCCCAGGACGCGGTGCCGGACCTCTGGCTGGCACTGCGCGACGTGGTCTGGCACTGGGTGGAGCAGGGCGTGAAAATCTTCCGCGTCGACAATCCCCACACCAAGCCGTTGCCGTTCTGGGAATGGTTGATCGCCGATATCCGTGGCCGCGACGCCGATGTCATGTTCCTCGCCGAAGCCTTCACCAAGCCGGCGATGATGGCGCGCCTGGGCAAGGTGGGCTACAGCCAGAGCTATACCTACTTCACCTGGCGCAACACCAAGGCCGAGCTGACCGAGTATTTCACCCAGCTCAACGAGCCGCCGCTGCGCGATTGCTACCGGCCGAATTTCTTCGTCAACACGCCGGACATCAACCCGACCTTCCTGCAGACCAGTGACCGCCCCGGCTTCCTGATCCGCGCCGCGCTGGCCACCATGGGCTCCGGCCTCTGGGGCATGTACGCCGGCTTCGAACTCTGCGAGGGCGCGCCCCTCACTCCCGGCAAGGAAGAATATCTGGACTCGGAGAAGTACGAGCTGCGGCCGCGCGACTTCTATGCGCCGGGCAACATCATGGGCGAGATCGCCCAGCTGAACCGTATTCGCCGCCAGAATCCGGCGCTGCAGACCCATCTGGGCCTGGAGTTCTACAACTGCTGGAACGACCAGATCCTGTACTTCGGCAAGCGCACCGACGACCTGGGCAACTTCATCCTGGTCGCGATCAACCTCGACCCCTTCAATGCCCAGGAAGGCCATTTCGAGCTGCCCCTGTGGGAGCTCGGGCTCGAGGATCACGCCACCACCCATGGTGAGGACCTGATGACCGGGCATCGCTGGGC
>CAUQPA010000334.1:0-5410 GCA_963519325.1 uncultured Pseudomonas sp.
TGTCGGGGCTCGCCCTCACCCCGGCCCTCTCCCCGAGGGAGAGGGGGTAGGTCCGTAGGGTGGGGTGAGCGCAGCGAAGCCAGACGCGGGGTAGTCGGCACTGTTGGGCTTCGACGATGAAGCCGTCTCAACCCAACCTACGGGGCTTGCCCTCTCTCGGAGACAAGATTGCTCAGCGTCCGCGTGGAAAACGCTGCGCGGTTTTCCACCCTACACATCTGGGTTCGCCCTTTCTCCGAGGGTGAGAAAGTAGATGATTCCGTAGGTTGGGTTGAGCGCAGCGAAGCCCAACGCGGTGACATCCAGTAGCGTCGGGCTTCGACGGTGAAGCCGTCTCAACCCAACCTACGAGGCCTGCTCTCTCCGAGAGGAGATTGCTCGAGCGTTCGCGTGGAAAACGCTGCGCGGTTTTCCCCCCTACGAATCCATGCCGGCGACTGGAAACCTCGGTCAGACGCCCCCTCTCCCCCTGGGAGAGGGCCGGGGTGAGGGTCGCCCCGATACCCTACGGCTGCAGGAAGCGCACCATGGCATCGCCGATCATGGCCTTGTGGCGCTGCAATACGGCCGGATCCTCCATGTCGATGTCGTGGATGCGACCGAAGGTATGCCGGTTGGAGACGCGGTAGAAACAGAACGAACACATCAGCAGGTGCACGTCCACCACGTCCAGGCCGGCGCGGACTTCGCCGTTGGCTTCGCCCCGGGCCAGGATGCGGCGCAGCGCTTCCAATGCCGAGGAGTTGAGGCTGGAGATGGTCTCGGATTGGGCCAGGTGGCGACCGCGATGGATGTTCTCGATGCTCACCACGCGAATGAAGTCGTCGTGGCTACGGTGATGCTCGAAGAGGAATTCCGCCAGGGTGCGGATCGCCTCCAGGGGCCCGAGCCGGTCCAGCGGGAGTTCCGCCTCATCGCCCCGCACATCGCTGTAGAGCTTTTCCAGCACCGTCAGGTAGAGCTGCTCCTTGCTGCCGAAGTAGTAGTAGATCATCCGCTTGGAGGTGTGGGTGCGCTCGGCGATGGCATCCACGCGGGCGCCGCTCAGGCCCACATCGGCGAATTCCGCCACGGCCGCGGCGAGGATGGCCTGGCGGGTCTTCTCGGGATTGTTCTTGCGCGGCGTACGGAGCGTGGGCGCGAGCGCCGGGGTGTCCTGCATCAGGTTTGACTCTTGTCGTAGGGGTGGCACCGGAGCGCCACCGCTGGGGAGGTGCGCGTCCCCGCAGGGACCCGCTTCGCTCAGAATTCCGCAGGCGCGGGTCGGCCCTGGCGAGCCTGCAGCATGGCCGCCAGGCGCACCGGACTGTTGGCCGCGCCGTAGCCACTGTAATCCTTGCGCTGCAGGATTTCGAAGAAGAATCGGTCGGCGAAGGACTCGGTATAGACGTGGAACAGCTCGCCGCCCTGGGCATCACGGTCGTAGAGCACGTTGTAGTAGGCCAGGCGACTGAGGAAGTCGTCATCGAAATCGAAGCGCGCCCCCAGGTCGTCGTAGTAGTTCATCGGGATCTCCAGCAGCGGGACCCCGGCGGCCTTGGCCTGCTCCACCGCCTGGAAGATGTCCTGGCAGGCGAAGGCGATGTGGTGGACCCCGGAACCCCGGTAGCTGGACAGGGCGTGGGCGATGGCGGTGTTGCGGTTCTCCGAGATGTTCAGCGCCAGGCGCACGTTGCTCTCGCGATTCTTCAGCGCGCGGCTCTTCACCAGCCCATAGGGATCGGGGACCACCACCTCGTCGTCGGCGCTGAAGTCGAACAGGCTCTTGTAGAACAGCACCCAGCTGTCCAGGGCGTCGGCCGGCAGGGCGATGGCCACGTGGTCGACATGGGTCAGCCCGAGGCCGCCACTGGCACCGGCGCTGACGTCGAAGTCGGTGTCGTAGAGGCTACGACCATCGGCGCCGCGGTCGGCCAGATAGATCAGGCTGCCATCCGGCGCCCGTACCGCCGGGATCTCGCGCTCGTTGGGCCCGACCAGGCCGCGATAGGGCTGCGCCCGGTATTGCTGGGCACGCTCCAGGGCGGCATGGCTGTCCGGCACCCGCAGGGCCATGGCGCACAGCGAGGGGCCGTGGGCTTCGAAGAAGTTGTGGCCGAAGGAATAGGGCTCGGCATTGAGCACCAGGTTGATCTCGCCCTGGCGCAGCAGCTTGACGTTCTTGGAGCGGTGCCGGCCGGCCTGGGCGAACCCCAGCTTGCCCAGCCAGCGGGCCAGCTCGGCGCCATGCACGTCGTCCACGGCGAATTCGAGGAATTCGGTGCCCTCCAGGCGCGGCGCCTGGGGCGGGGCGAACAGCGGCGCCGTCACCGGGGTCTCCTCGCGCTGCAGGCGGGCGGCGGTCTGCTCTTCCAGATACAGCAGCGACCTCAGGCCGTCGGCGGCGGTGGCGCGGGTCTGGGCGGCGCGGAAGCCATCGTTGAAGATTTCCAGGGACAGCGGGCCTTGGTAGCCGGTCTGCAGGATGGGCGCGAGAAATCCCGCCAGGTCGAATTCGCCCTGCCCCGGGAAGCAACGGAAATGCCGGCTCCACTCCAGGACATCCATCTGCAGCAAGGGCGCGTCGGCCATCTGCACGAAGAAGATCTTGTCCCCGGGGATCTGCGCGATACCCGCCGGATCGCCGCCGATGGACAGGGTGTGGAAGCTGTCCAGCAGCACGCCGAGATTGGGGTGGTCGACCGCCTTCACCAGGCGCCAGACCTGTTGCCAGGTGTTGACGTGGCGGCCCCAGGCCAGCGCCTCGTAGCCGATGCGCAGGTTGCGCGGCGCGGCGCGTTCGGCCAGCAGTTGCAGGTCGTCGGCGATCAGGCGCTCGTCGCCAAGGCTGTCGGCCGCGGTGTTGCTGCACACCAGGACGAGGTCGGTGCCCAGCTCCTGCATGAGGTCGAACTTGCGCTCGGCGCGGTCGAGGTTGCGCTGCAGGCGCTCGCGGCGGCCGCCCTCGAAATCGCGGAACGGCTGGAACAGGGTGATGGCCAGGCCCAGGTCCTGGGTGCGCTGGCGAATCTCGCGGGGGCTGGCACCGGAATACAGCAGGTCGTTCTCGAAGATCTCCACGCCGTCGAAGCCCGCCGCGGCGATGGCTTCGAGCTTTTCGGTCAGGGTGCCACTGATGGATACGGTAGCGATGGAACGCTGCATGCCGGTGCTCCTGTATTGAACGGTCCTCTCCGTGGGATGACCGCCGCGGAGAAGGTCTGGTTCGTCGGGTCTGCGGGCGATTATTCTCGGCCTCCAAGAACCCAACAATGGATTATGTACGAACCGGTTAGTTTCTGTTCGCTGATCGAACACTTGGGCGTTCAGCGAATTGACCAGCCAGGGCGACGCCTCGCACTATTGATTCCAGAGCCTTCTGCGCTCGTCGCTTCCGCCGCGTCGACCATAACAAGACAAACAAGAGTGTGCGCCCATGTCCCAGCTATCCACGCTATCCTTCGCCTCCCGTCTCGCCTGTCGCCCACCCGTGGCCAGTCGCCGACGGCCAGGCTAGTCCCGCATCCCGTTACCCGTTCGGCCCTGCGTCGCTCGATCCCGCTCGTGCGCGCCGCCGAATTTCATCCTGGCCTGACAATAATTCCGGAGACAACACATGGCCAATACCGCCTCCCCCACGACCGGCTCCCAAGCCAAGAAAGCCACCGCTAGCGGCTGGATCGGCTCGGCACTGGAATACTACGACTTCTTCATCTACGCCCAGGCCGCGGCGCTGATCTTCCCACAGATCTTCTTCCCCTCCACCGATCCCAAGATGGCCATCGTCGCCTCCCTCGCCACCTACGGCGTGGGCTACCTGGCGCGCCCGGTCGGTGCCTTCGTGCTCGGTCACTGGGGCGATACCCGTGGTCGCAAGAACGTCCTGCTGCTGTGCATGTTCCTCATGGGCATCGCCACCATGGCCGTGGGCCTGCTGCCCACCTACCACCAGATCGGCATCCTCGCGCCCATCCTGCTGGTGGTGCTGCGGCTGATCCAGGGCTTCGCCGTCGCCGGCGAGATCTCCGGTGCCAGCTCGATGGTGCTCGAACACGCACCCTTCGGCCGGCGCGGCTATTACGCGAGCTTCACCCTGCAGGGCGTGCAGGCCGGCCAGGTGATGGCCGCCGCGGTGTTCCTGCCGCTGGCCTACTTCATGCCCGCCGATGCCTTCAACAGCTGGGGCTGGCGCATTCCCTTCCTGCTCAGCGCCTTCGTGCTGCTGGCCGGCTTCATCATCCGCCGCGAGGTCCACGAGACCCCGGCCTTCGTCAAGGAAGAAGCCAAGGCCGGGACCAGCACCGTGGCCAGACGCTCGCCCATCGGCGAAGCCCTGAGCACCAGCTGGAAGTCCATGATCCTGGTCGCCATGATGGCGCTGATGAACGTGATCCCGGTGGTGGCCACCATCTTCGGCGCCGCCTACGCCGTACAACCCGCCTACGGCATCGGCTTCGACAAGAGCGTCTACCTCTGGATACCGGTGGTGGGCAACATCGTCGCGGTGCTGGTGATCCCCTTCGTCGGCAACCTCTCCGACCGCATCGGCCGGCGGCCGACCATGATCGCCGGTGCCCTGGGTTCGGGCCTGCTGGCCTTCGGTTACCTCTATGCCATCAGCATCCACAACCTGCCGCTGGCCTTCGTCATGTCGCTGGTGATGTGGGGCATGGTCTACCAGGGCTACAACGCGGTCTTCCCCAGTTTCTACCCGGAGCAGTTCCAGACCCGCTACCGCGTCTCGGCCATGGCCATCTCCCAGAACATCGGCACCATGTTCACCGCCATGCTGCCGGCGCTGTTCACCCTGGTCGCCCCGCCCGGTACCGACAACATCTGGCTGGTGGTCGGTGGCCTGGCCTTCGGTGTGACCTGCCTGTCGGCCCTGGCCGCCTATCTGTCGCCGGAAACCTACCGGGTGCCGATGAGCGAACTGGGCAAGCCGGGCGCCGTGCAGATGGACAAGGGCGCCTACGACACGGCCCGTCAGGACAGCCTCAAGGCCAGCGTCTGACCCCGCTGGAGCCTTCGCCCGGCGAAGGCTCCAGCCAGCTACCCTGGTAGCCTTGCCGCAAGACATACGTTGTCATATAACTACAAGGCCGAGTCGCTCGGCCGCTGCTTTCCACTAATTCAAATAAGAAAGGAATCTCTCATGTCGCCCTCGCCTTCCTAGCCTCACCTCCGCTGCACCCCTTGCCCCGCCCTTTGCAGATGTCGGCCACCGCGCCGGCAGGGCACCCCTTACCGATAAGAACAAGGACTACCCATGAGCGCTCGACTCGCTTCCGGCCGGCTCGTCCGTGCCTGCGCCGCCTTCGCCACCCTGGCCAGTACCGCTCCCCTGTGGGCCGCCGACAGCGGCTTCATCGATGGCACCAAGGCCAACCTCAACCTGCGCAACTTCTACTTCAATCGCAACTTCGTCGAT
>CAUQPA010000335.1:0-5396 GCA_963519325.1 uncultured Pseudomonas sp.
TGCCCGGACTTCGATAACTGGAAATATGGAATGCAGGGGCTGCCGGCCTATGCCGAGGGACGTAGCGCGGCGACGCTGGAGCAGCACTATGCCGCGCTCGACCTCACCTACCTACTGGGCGCCAAGGACATCGATCCCAACCATCCGGCACTGGACAAGAGCTGCGCCGCCGAGGCCCAGGGCCCCTACCGCCTGGCGCGTGGCCTGAACTACTACCACTACCTGCAGGGGCGTCATGCCGCCCTGCCCCAGCACCTGGTCCAGGTGCCCGGCGTGGGTCACAACGGCGACGCCATCTTCACCTCGGCGGAAGGCCGCCGGGCCCTGTTCGGCACCGGCGGCTGATCCTCAGGAACTGAGTACCGGGCGGCTGCCCAACAGACCCTGGACCTTGCCGACGAAGGTATCGAGGCTGAACGGCTTGGTGAGCAGTTGCATGCCGTCGGCGACCAGACAGGATTGCGGCTCGCCGTCATTCACGTAGCCGGTGATGAACAGCACCGGCAGATTCGGCCGCAGGGCGCGGGCCGCGTTGGCAAGCAGGCGCCCGTTCAGGCCGGGCAGGCCGACATCGGTGATCAGCAGGTCGAAGCCTTCGCCCTCGCGCAGGGCCGCCAAGGCCGACTCGGCATCGACGGCATCGCGGTAGCGCCAGCCCAGTTCATCGAACAGCTGCACCAGCAGGCCGCGGATCACCGCATCGTCCTCCACCAGCAACACCCGGGCATTGGGCAGCGTCCGCGCCGCCCTGGCGACCGCCACGGTGGCAGGCTCCGCGATCGGGGTACCGGGATGGCGTGGCAGCAGCAGGCTCACCCGACATCCCTGGCCAGGCGTACTGGTCACCGTCACCTGGCCGCGGGATTGCTGGACGAAGCCATAGATCATCGACAGGCCCAGACCCGAGCCCTGGCCCACCGGCTTGGTGGTGAAGAAGGGTTCGAAGACACGCTCCAGCACCTCGGGCGCCATGCCGATCCCATCGTCGCTCACGGCGATCTGCAGATAGTCGCCCGCTGGTAGCGCCGACCCCGAGGCCGGCTGCACCCAGTTGGCCGCGCTGATGGTGAGGGTTCCCCCCGCCGGCATGGCGTCGCGGCTGTTGATGGCGAGGTTGAGCAGGGCATTTTCCAGCTGATGGGGATCGGCATCGACTTGCCAGAGCGCCGCCGCCAGGTCGACCTGGCAGCGGATCTGCGGGCCCAGGCTGTGCAGGAGGATTTCCTTGAAGTCGGCGATCAGGGCACTGACGTCGACCGCCTGGGGCAGCAGCGTCTGCCGCCGGGAGAAGGCCAGCAGGCGATGGGTGAGGCTGGCGCCACGGCTCACCGACTGGGTAGCGGTCTCCAGCAGGCCGCCGACCTCGGCCAGGGCCTGAGGTGCCAGCCGTCGGCGCAGCAGGTCCACGCTGGCCTGGATGCCGGCCAGCAGGTTGTTGAAATCGTGGGCGATGCCGCCGGTGAGCTGGCCGACCGCCTCCATCTTCTGAGCCTGGCGCAGCAGCTCCTCGGTCTGGGCACGACTGTGCATCTCCTCGCGCAATTGCCGATTGGCCGCCTCCAGTTCGGCGGTGCGTGCCTGTACCTGAACCTCCAGGGTCGCGCGCTCGCGGCGCAGGGCCTCCTCGGCCTCGCGGCGATCGTCGATGTCCTCGGTGGTGCCGTACCAGCGGATCACCGCGCCGGTCTCGTCCTGGCGCGGATAGGCGCGGGTGCGCATCCAGCAATGGCTGCCGTCCGCCACCCGTACGCGGTGCTCGTGGTCATAGGCCCGGCCGGTGGCGAGGGCGGTGGCCCAGGCCTGGCGGGTCGCCGTGCGGTCGTCCGGGTGCAGCAGCCGCCAGAAGCTCTCGGCGCGCAAGTCGACCTGGCCGGTCAGCTGCTGCCAGCGCGGCGAGAAGACCACCTCGCGCCCGGTGGGATCGCAGGTCCAGGTGTATTGCGGGTTGAGTTCCACCAGGTGCCGATAGTGGTCCTCGCTCTCGCGCAGCTGGCGATCCGCCTGATGCCGCTCGATGGCCAGGGCCGCGGTCTCGGTGACCAGGCGGAAGGCGTCGCGCTCGGCCGCCGAGGGACGGCGCGGCTCCAGGTAGTAGTTGGCGAAGGTCCCCAGCAGCCGGCCATCGAGGGCCAGGATCGGCATCGACCAGCAGGCACGCAAGCCGTGGCGCAACGCCAGGTCGCGGGCGCCGGCCCAGAGCGGATCGCTGGCGATGTCCTCGACGTAGACCGGCTCCCGCCGATAGGCGGCGGTGCCACAGGAGCCGGCCGTGGGACCGATCTCCAGGCGGCCGAGGTCCTGGCTGTAGGCCGCCGGCAGGCTCGGGGCGATGCCGTCTTCCAGGAAGCGGCCGTCATCGCTGAGCAACAGGATGCAGGCGTGCAGCCGCACCTGGGCGAGGCGCTCCACCCGCTGCATCAGGGAGTGCAGTACCCGGGCCAGCGGCAAACCGGTCGCGAGACTTTCCAGCGCCTGGCGCTCGTACTGGCGCAGGTCGCTGGCAGGGGGATGATCGTGGCGAGATCGAGGAAGGCTCATACGACTGGCCCGGCATGAATCCAAAGCCAGCATCTTAGCCATGCCCCGGGCAACCGGTAGCCTCTTTACGCCTAACGGCTAATTTTCCAGCGTCAAAGAGCCGACAGGATCTCCTCGCAGGTTTCGAAGCGCTGGTCGCGGGCGGCCGGCCAGGGATCGCCGGGCTGGTTGACCTGCAGGGTGGTACAGCCCACCGCCCGGCCACACTCCAGGTCGTAGCGATGATCGCCGACCATCACCAGGCTCCCGGGTGCCACCTGCCACAGGTCGGCCAGCCGCAGCAGGCCGCCCGGATCGGGCTTGGGCGCCGCCTCGTCGCGGCCGAGCACGGCGCCGGGATCGAAACAGTCTTCCAGGCCGATGGCGGCAAGGGTCAGCAGCGCCAGGTCACGGGCATTGCGGGTGAGGATGCCCAGGCGGCAGCCACGGGCGTGCAGGCCACGCACCAGGTCCACGGCACCAAGTGCCGGCTTGGCGGCCACCGCCAGTTCCCGCTCGTGGGCGAACAGCCAGGCATGCTTGGCCTCGCGCTCGGTCGCCGGCAGCTCGGCCAGGTGGTGCAGGATGTCGGCCTGCGCGGGAATGTCCAGGTGCCGGCGAATGGCGGCGAAGTCATGGACGGCGAGGGTCAGGGTGCCATCCAGGTCGAATACCCAGTGGCTGAGGTGACGCAATGTCATGCAGGGATCCTTCGGCAAGGGGTGACCTCCGGGCGCTCGGGGGGAACCCTCGTCACCCGCGCTCCGTCTGGTGGAAACAACCACCAGCAGGAGTCTACCCATGACGACGACCGTTCGAGCGCTACTTTTCGATGTCTTCGGCACCGTGGTGGACTGGCGTGGCAGCCTGATCGAAGGGTTGCAGGGCCTGTCGGCCAGGCATGGCGTGCAGGCCGACTGGGCCAGGCTGGCCGATGCCTGGCGCAGCGAAGCCTACGAGGCCATCCTGCCGCAGATCGCCGCCCGCACCCTGCCCTGGCTGCCCCTCGACGAGGTCCACCGCCTGGCGCTGGACGAACTGCTGCCGCGCCACGGCCTGGTCGGCCTGACCGATGCCGAGGTGGCCTGGATCAATCGCCGTTGGCACCATCTCGACCCCTGGCCCGATGCCGTGCCGGGCCTGCAGCGACTGCGCCAGGGTTATCCGGTGTGCGCCCTGTCCAATGGCAACGTCAGCCTGCTGCTGGACATGGCCCGCCACGCGGGCCTGCCCTGGGACATGCTGTTCGGTGCCGACCTGTTCCAGCGCTACAAGCCGGCTGCGGAGGTGTACCTGGGCGCCTGCGCGCTGCTTGACCTGCAACCCGAGCAGGTGATGCTATGCGCCGCCCACAATGGCGACCTGCAGGCCGCCCAGGAGCTGGGCCTGGCCACCGCCTTCATCCAGCGCCCGCGGGAAAAGGGTCCGGCGGGAGGCGAGGTCGCCACGGGTAACTGGGATCTGGAAGCCAGCGACCTGCAGGACCTGGCCGACCAGCTGGGCCTGCCGCCGTCCCCCCTCCAGGCCGACGAAGACCGGGCCGAGGCCTGAATACGGCGATTGAGGCGCGCCCTGGCGCTTCTGTATCCTGCCGGATACTTTTCGCCAGGGCATTTCCATGGGTTTTCTCGACAAGCTGCGCAAGAAACGTGAACGCCAGGCCCTGGCCGCCCTGCCCCGCCTGCACCAGCGCACCGCGCGCCTGCGTCGCGAGCTGCCCGACTACGAGGTCGGCGCCGGTACCTATGGCGCGCCGCGGGTGTTCGATCTCAAAGAAGGCGCCACCCTGCGCCTGGGGTGCTACACCTCCATCGCCGAGGGCGTGCGCATCCTGCTCGGCGGCCTGCACCGGCTGGACTGGGTCACCACCTATCCCTTTCCCGCCTTCGTCGACGACCTGGCCCATATCGCCGACTACGGCGGTACCCGCGGCGACGTGGTGATCGGCAGCGACTGCTGGATCTGCACCGATGCGCTGATCCTCTCCGGCATCACCATCGGCCATGGCGCCGTGGTGGCCGCCGGTGCCGTGGTCACCCGCGACGTGCTGCCCTATGCGGTGGTGGGCGGCAATCCGGCCCGCTTCATCAAGTGGCGCTTTCCCGAGGCCACTTGCCAGGCGCTGCTCGACATCGCCTGGTGGGACTGGCCCGAGGCGGAGATCCTCGCCGCCGGCGAACGCCTGTGCAGCGGCGAGATCGACGGCTTCATCGCCTATGCCCAGGCGCGCCATCCGGCGCCCTGAGTCCGGCTGCCGGAACTCGGAGCCCCGGATCAGGCTCCCCTTCATTAGTCATTCTTTTGAAGGTCATCCATGGAACTGCTCGATCTGCTGCAATGGCCGGCCATGGCCATCACCCTGCTCGCCGCCTGGCTGGTAGCCTCCCAACGCCAGGGCCGACGTAACCTGGGCTTCTGGGTGTTTCTGCTGAGCAACGCCCTGTGGATCGCCTGGGGCCTGCAGGCAGAAGCCTATGCGCTGATCGTGCTGCAGCTGGGCCTGGCGGCGATGAATCTGCGTGGCGTGCGGCGCAACGCCAGCGAGGATGCGGCGGCGACCCTCCCCGAGGGCCCGAGCAGGGCATAATGGCGGGCCCCGCGTCAGACGGCCCAGCCCCATGCAGCACAGCGTCACCCCCATCGGCCATGTCCGCTCCTGCTTCAAGGAGAAATTCGCCATTCCCCGGCAGCCCGCCCTGGCGCCGGCCGCCCGCGGCGTGCTGGAACTGCTGCCGCCCTTCGATCGGCCCGAGGCGGTCGAAGGGCTGGAAGGCGTCAGCCATGTCTGGCTGCTGTTTCTCTTCCACCAGGCGCTGGAGAGCCAGCCGCGCCTGCGGGTACGGCCGCCGCGCCTGGGCGGCAATAGCTACCTGGGGGTG
>CAUQPA010000336.1:0-5391 GCA_963519325.1 uncultured Pseudomonas sp.
GTTACCGCCGTGAAAGGGCGGTGTCCTAGGCCACTAGACGAAGGGGACGAAACCTTCTACCGATTTCCCCCGCAGGCGAAACCGAAAATTGGTGGAGCTAGACGGGATCGAACCGTCGACCTCTTGCATGCCATGCAAGCGCTCTCCCAGCTGAGCTATAGCCCCGTCGGTCAGGACGGGGCGCATGTTAAGAGGCCACGCTTCCCCTGTCAACACCAAAAAGCAAAAAAGCTGCTAGTAACAGACACTTATACCCTGCTCGGATCAAATCGCCCGGGACAGCGCCAGACGCTGGGCACGCGCAGCCAGCAGGTAGGTGAACTTGCCCTCGCTGGACGAGAGCTTGCGCAGCACCTTCTTGTCCAGTGCCTTGAAGGCGCCCATTTCCAAAGCTGTGCGTCCCGAACTGCCGATCACCATGCCAGGGTTGGCGACCATCAGGCGGGCCGCCTGCTCCACCGCCTTGGCGTAGCTCTTGCGGTCATCGAGATCGTAGCCCTGCAGCGGCAGCAGCATGCGTAGCCACTCCGCCCAGTAGAACTCGAGGAATTCCGAGGGCAGCACCCGCCCGTCCGGTGTGCGCGGCTTGTCGTAGCCGATCTGGCGGGTGAAATAAACCAGGGCGCGATAGGGGTCATCCGCCATGGCCGCGAGCCCCAGGGACGCCGGGAGCTGCTCGGGCAGGATGGGCCGGCCCTGGGGATCCTTGAGCCAGGCCTTGCGCTGGTCGAGCAGGCGAATCCAGAAATCGGCCATGCTCGCGCAGGCACTGAGGTCATCGGTAACCCTGACCCAGACCGAGGTCTCGGGACCACCGCCGGGGTGCTCCCAGAAGGCGGAAAAGGTATGGTGCCCGTCGGTCAGGTAGAGTTGCTGCCCCGGCCCGATGACCACCGTCTTCATTTCGTCCGGGCAGGTCCCGGGCGGCTGGACGCCCAGGGCGTCACCGGCCGAGCGCAGGCTGGTGCCCGGCTGGATCCCGGCGCTGAGGTGCTGGCCATTGGCTTCGCAATAGTCGTCGAACAGCTTGCGCCGGTCGCAGGCGTACTTGCCAAGCTTGTAGAGCACCTGGTCGTGGCCGATCGCGGGCTGGGTCGGGCGTAGCTGGCGCAACTGTACCCTGAGCAGGCTTCCTGGCTGCACGTGGCCTCCCTCTTTCGCTGATGTCTTCCCAGGTCCGACAACGGTCGTCCCAGGAAGACTCCTGCCGTCGATCAGACCTTGCGCAGCACCACGCTACCGATGGAGTAGCCCGCGCCGAAGGAGCTGAGCACGCCCAGGCTGCCACTGGCCAGGTCCTGGTGGTGCAGGTGCAGGGCGATCACCGAGCCGGCCGAGCTGGTGTTGCCGTAGGTATCGAGGATCACCGGGGCTTGGTCGGGCTCGGGCTCGCGTCCCAGCAGGCGCTTGACGATGAGCTGGTTCATCGCCAGGTTCGCCTGGTGCAGCCAGAAGCGCGACACGCGCTCGACAGGAATATCCAGTGCGGTCAGGTGCTCGGCGATCAGCTCGGCCACCAGCGGGCAGACCTCCTTGAACACCTTGCGACCTTCCTGGACGAACAGCTTGTCCGGGTTGCTCATGCCCTCCTCTGCCGCGCGGTTGAGGAAGCCGAAGTTGTTGCGGATGTTGTTGGAGAACTGGGTGAACAGCCGGGTCCCGAGGATCTCGAAACGATGGGCCGAGGTCGCCTGGTCGGCGCGCTCCACTACCAAAGCGGTAGCGGCGTCACCGAAGATGAAGTGGCTGTCACGGTCGCGGAAGTTCAGGTGGCCGGTACAGATTTCCGGGTCTATCACCAGCACCGCGCGGGCCTGGCCCAGTTGCACGGCGTTGGCGGCGGTCTGCAGGCCGAAGGTCGCCGAGGAACAGGCGACGTTCATGTCGAACCCGTAGCCCTGGATGCCCAGGGCGGCCTGGACTTCGATGGCGACCGCGGGATAGGGCCGTTGCAGGTTGGAACAGGCGACGATGACGCCATCGATGTCGGCGGCGGTACGGCCGGCGCGTTGCAGCGCTTCACGGGCCGCGGCGACGCTCATCTCGCAGAGGATGGAGGGCTCGTCGTTGGCGCGCTCGGGGATGTGCGGGACCATGCGCGCCGGATCGAGGATGCCGGCCTTGTCGACCACGTGGCGGCTGCGGATGCCCGAGGCCTTCTCGATGAAGGCCGCGCTGGATTCCGGCTGGGGTGCCAGGCTGCCCTGGGCGATGGCCTCGGCATGCTCGGCGTTCCACTGGCCCGCCCACTGGTTGAAGGACGCAACCAGCTCGTCGTTGGAAATGCTTTCGGGCGGCGTATACAGCCCACTACCGCTGATGACCGCGTGCTGCACGGCTATTCCTCTTGTTGTCAGGATGACGCCGTGCCAGTTTGCCGCAAATCCGGGGTGGACGCCCGTGCAATCTCAGCGGCGATTGGCTGCCTCGGCGGCGCGCAGGACGTCGCTGCCCACCTCGCTCTCGTATCTCTTGATCAGGGGGGCCACCGCGGCGCGCCAGGCCTCGCGCTCGGCCGGCGTCGGCACCAGGATCTTGCTGGTATTGGCCGCCACGACGCGCTCGCGGGCCTTGGCATTGATGGCCTCGGCGTCGCGGTTCACCGACTGGGTCACCTCGTCGAGAATGGCCTCCAGCTCGCCACGGATCTGGAAGGGCAGCCCGTTCCAGAAGGCGGTATTGGTGATGAGCATGTAGGTCAGGAAACTGTGGTTGTCCTCGACGATATAGGGCTGCACGGTATTGATCTTCTGCCCCAGCAGGTTGGACCAGGGATTCTCCGCCCCCTGCACCTTGCCGCTCCGCAAGGCGTCGTAGACCTCAGCGAAGGGCAACTTCACCACCTGCGCGCCGAGCTGCTGATAGTAGGCGGCGAGGACATCGGATGACTCCACGCGGAAGGTCAGGCCCTTGAGATCGGCTGGGGTGTGCACGTCCCGCGTGGCGGAGAGCTGGCGGCCGCCGTTGTTCCAGTAGCCGAGCCCGGTGATGCCATGGCTGACCAGGCTGCCCAGGAGTTCACGACTCTTGTCGCGGCGCTGGAAGCGCTTGACCGCCTCGATGCTGTCGAACACATAGGGCAGGTCGTAGACCCGCAGCGGCTTGGACAGGGCGTTGAGCTTGGACACCGAGGGCGCCAGCAGCTGGACCTGGTTGGTCCGCAGGGCCTCCAGTTCGTTGGCATCGCCCACCAGGCTGGAGCTGGGATAGACCTCGACCTTGACCTTGCCCGCCAGGCGCTCCTCTACCAGTCGCTGGAACTGCAAGGCTCCCCGGCCCTTGGGGGTGTCGTCCGTCACCACGTGGGCGAACTTGATGACGATGGGGTCGGCCTGGGCGAACGGCGCTACCAGCGCCAGCAGCGCGCCAGCGAGGCTGGCGAAGAAGGTCTTGATCATGGAATTCCCTGCGATGAACTGTCCGTCGGACCGCCTGCGCGATCCAGGTCGCGATGCGTGTGCGACGCCATCACCTTAGCAGGCGACCGCCGGAAGGCTGATCAAGGGAGGGATTTCGGACGACGAATGTGCAAGAAAGCAGGATCAGGGGTAGCAACAGCGCCGTCGAAACGGCGCCAATAAAGCATCAGGGCGAGATCGGATCGCTGGCCGGGAAGGTCTCCTCGACCGACTCGTCGAGCTGTTCCTCGCTGACCTCGTCTTCATTATCGGCGACTGGCGGATCCTGCGGCGCTTGCTGGGCATGGATGGCATTCATGGCGATTCTCCTGGTGGTGCGGAGGGATGACTGGGTGGCCGGATCGAGACCGGCCTAGAGGTTAGTCATGCCGATGCAGACGGACGTTCAGCTCGTCGACGATCGGTGCCCAGTCGGCGTCTTCCATGATTTCGCCCTTCAGGAAGGCCTTCTGCGACGGCGACCAGAAGTCCGCCTCCGACACCTTCACGTCATCCGGCAGCGGCGAGTGGCTGTCGATGAAGGCATCGATGCTGGCCGGATCCGAATCCAGCCCCAGTTGTTCGAAAAGCGTCGTCAGATCGTGAACGGGAAGTTCCATGTCGGTCTCCTGGAAGTGTCTTTCGCTAGCGGTGATCATCTAGAAAGGCGCCGACCGCAACGGGTTCCCTGCCTTAAGGGATCCTTCATCCTCTTTGCTTAAGGTGCACCCACGTTTCCCCCCACTCAGGGCCACCGCCATGTCGCTCCCCGTCTCCTCCATACAATTCAACCCCGCCCCACGCCGCATCCTCGTCACCGGCGCCACCGGCTTTCTCGGCGGCGCCGTCACCCTGCGCCTGCTGGAGCTGGGTCACGTCGAAGGGCTGAGATTCCTCGTCCGCGCCGCCTCCCAGGCGGAAGGCCTGGAACGCCTGCTGCAGAACCTGCGGGTGCACGATGTCGACGAACGCCTGGCCGCGATGCTGCAGCCGGAGCAGATCCTCTGCGGCGACCTGCTGGACACCCGTTGGATAGAGGCGGCCAAACCCCAGCTGCAGGCGCTGGACGAGGTGATCAACTGCGCCGCGGTGGCGTCCTTCTCGCGCAACCCGAAGATCTGGCCGGTGAACGTCGAAGGCACCTTCGCCCTCGCCCAGGCCTGCGCCCAGTCGCGTCGGTTGAAGCGCTTCCTGCACGTCAGCACCGCCATGGCCTGCGGCCCGCAGCGCCAGTCGCCGGTGGCCGAGACCTGGGACTTCCCGGAGCCGGAACAGCAACTGGTGGACTACACCGCCTCCAAGGCGGCCATCGAGCTGAAGCTGCGCAACGAATTGCCGCTGCTGCCGCTGGTGGTCGCGCGCCCCTCCATCGTGGTGGGCCATCGCCGCTCAGGCTGCAAGGCCTCGGGCAGCATCTTCTGGGTGTTCCGCATGGGCTTCGCCCTGGAGCGTTTCACCTGCGGCCTCGACGAACAGATCGACGTCATCCCGGTGGACTACTGCGCCGAGGCCCTGGTCGAGCTGGCGCTCAAACCGGCCCTGAGCCACAGCCTGTACCACATCTCCGCCGGCCATGCGGGCGCCTGCACCTTCGGAGAGATCGATGAGGCCTACGCCGGCGCCATGGGCGATGCCCCGGTGGGCGAGCGCTATCGCCAGGTGGCCAGCGCCGACCTCAAGGAACTGGCCGCGGACTTCAACGAGCGCATCGGCCCGGCCAATCCGCGCCTGGTGCTGCGCGCCCTGAAGCTGTACGGCGGCTTCGCCGACCTGAACTACCTGTTCGACAACCAGCGCCTGCTGGAAGAGGGTATCGCCGCCCCGCCGCGCTTCACCGACTACCTGGATGTCTGCGTGCATTCCTCGCGGGACATCAGCATCCCCGCGCAGATGCAGTGGGACTTCAAGTAAGGCCCATGCCCGGGGCTGGCGATGGCCAGCCACCGGGCGCCGCTCAGACGGAATCCTTCTCCGGCGAGCTCAACCGCGAATC
>CAUQPA010000337.1:0-5374 GCA_963519325.1 uncultured Pseudomonas sp.
CCCCTGCGGGTGCATAAAGGGGCAAGGCGGTGTGCCGGGCAATCTGAGGGGCAAACCAGGCACGGGTCGGTGCGGCCTCGAGACTCAAGGCTAGGGTACAGCCGGCCAAGGCAGGTATCCGGGACCGGGCGATACCAGGTAACTCGATCAAGGGGCTGACATTGCCACTGGCGAGCAGGCTCTTTTCCCAAGGCGTGCGCTCGAGGAGCAGGAAGCGGCAGGCCAGGCTCTGCCGCCGGCTCAGACGAACCAGCTGCAACCAGGCTTGGGCGAGGCCTGGATCCGCCAGGGAGTCAGCGATCAGGATATTGCCCAGGCGCGAGGTCCGTGGCTGGTCGAGCGACGCAAAAGGCGCGCCCGTCGCAACAGGGACCTGGGGATTGCTCATCAGCAAGGTAGTGGTGAGCGCGGCGAAGGTCACGCGCTGCTCGCTAGCTGCCTCACGGAAGCCAGTGGCTGGGGAACAGGTATCGGCGCCTGGATAGATCAGGCGATAGGTCACGCCGAGCCGCGCGGGCAGGGTCTGCAGGAATGCAGGACAGCGCTCGGGCTGAATGTAGTCCAGGGCGTTCGGCCGCAACCGTTGTAGGTCCGCGATCAGTTGCTCCACGTCTCCGGGTAGACGGTAGTCCAAGAGCACCGGCAGCCCCTGGCCGTGAACCTGCAGGCTGACCTCCAGCTCGGCATCCGTCTGCCGAAAGGCCAGTGCAAAGGCAGGTTCGTCGCCGCCCAGCGCCGCGAGAAGATCGAGCCGGTCGGCCGCGATGATCGTCACGCTGATGTTGGCCGACGCCAGTTGTGCACCGAGCTCGGCGAGTCGCTCGCGCTGCAGCCGCTGTCGGTAGGGCTTGAGCGGATCGTGACGATAGAAGCGCTCGAAAGCACGCTCTGCACCGGGATAACGCTGACGCAGGATGGCGTTGTTGAAGGCTACTCGTTCGAGCTTCTCGGCACCGAAGGAAACACCACCCCGGTGCGCAATGAAAGCCCGCTGTGCCGCTACGTGCCGCCAGCCCTGGGCCTTGGCTCTGAGGCACCAATCGGTTTCCTCACCGTAACCGCGCTTGAGCTCGATCTCGTCGAGCAGGCCGACCTGCTCCAGCGCGCGACGCTTGATATAGAAGCAGAAGCCACACCCCACCTCGATCTCGGGCGGCGCCGAGAGGTCGCTGGCTGCCTGGCGATGCAGGACGCGCTGTTCGTCCAGCGTGGGCATGACATGGCTCTTGCGGCTTTCCGGAAAGCTGAGCAACTCGCCGTTGTTGCTGAAAGGCGTGGCGGTGGCGACATCGGCTGCGGAGTAGGCCGCTTCACGCAGCCTGTCCAGCCAGTCATCGCAGACGCGAGCGTCGGCGTTCAACCACACCACATCGCGCGCGCGATGCAGGGCCATGCCCCGATTCATATTGCGAATGAAGCCCAGGTTGGCCGGACTGCGATGGAGCTCGATTCGACCCGCCTCGGCCAGTCCGCGCAGCGCCTGGCTCAACTCGGGCTCGGGGCTTTCGTCGTCCAGCACCACCACGTTCATCGGGGTCCGATTGGCGTCCAGGCTATCGAGCACACCCTGGATACAGGCAAGCGATGCCTCGCGCCCGCGGTAAATGGGAATGAGCACATCCACGACGGGGTCGATGGATGCTACCGGCGCGTCAACCGGGATAGGCCGCAGGGGTTCAACGGCTGCCAGCGGACTGCCCAGAACCTCGCTGCCATCCGCCCAGTACAGGCGCACACGCCCGAGCGGAGTAGGCAGGCGGATGCGAATGCCACCGTGACGCCCGCCATTGATCGACTTGGCCAGCAGTGGACTGGGTAGGTTGGCGACGATGGTCTGTTGGCGATCACCCAGTTTCAAGGTGAGCTTGACCGGCGTTTGTGGATGCCGGGTATCCAGCGCCCAGCCACGAATTTCCTGGGTGGCAGGATCGAACTCTACGTGCCCCCAACGCCGCGGCGACAGTTGCTGCAAGAGCACGGCCAGTTCGTCGGCGCTGTTGACGTAGGGCAGCTGCTCGACCAGTCGCGCCGGTTTGATCCCAGGTAGCGCGATGAGCGCACGCAAGCGCAACAGTCGAACCGCAGGGGTATTACGGGCAGGATTGGCCGGGTCGGCGAGAAAATCGTAGGCCGCTTGGGACTCGCCCTTTTGCAGGAGCACGTGGGCGAGCAGTGCCGCCGTTTCGCCCTGCCGCGCCAAGCTGGCGTTGGCTTCGGCCAAGGCCAGGAAAGCCTGATCCAACGCGCCTCTATTGAGCGCCGCAAGACCGGCAGAGACTAGCGCTACCGGGCGCTGATCGGGAATCTGGAGTGCCAGTTCGAGACGGCGTTGGGCCTCGTCTGACTGTCCGGCCTGGAGCAGAGCCTGATAGTGCTCCATGAGTGTCGATTGGCTCATGGGCAGCGGTCTCCGCGAAAAGCCAGGTGGATCAAAATTACTACCGTTTCAAAAAAGACTTCCGGCCCTAGGGCCGGAAGTCTTGTCTCAGATCAACGAAATCTCGTTAGACCTGGCCGGTGATGACGATGACACCGGTGTCAGTGGTTTGAGCTTCGGTAGAACCGATGATGCCAACCGCGACATCGGCACGGCTGTGGCCGGTGGCCAGCTGCTGTGCCCAGAACACCAGACCTTCGCTGTCCGCGCCACGATCCAGCACGCCCTGGTAGAGGCTCTGGATAAAGGCCGCGTCCGACTGCGAGCCACTGGCGGCGGTGTACTCAGTGGAATTGAGGAAGGACTGGGCGATCTGAGTAACGGTGGCGCCGCCGCTCAGTTGGGCTGTCCAGGCCTGGAAGCCACTGGCATCCACGTCACGGCCCAGCAGGCCTTCGTAGAAGCGCATGACCGTTGCTTCGTCCTGAGACGCCACTACGGAAATGTTGCCCGCGGAGGTCTCGACCAGTTGGACGTTGGTCAGAGTGGCGGTAGTGGCATCACCATTTGCATTGGTTCCGGTGAAGACCACACTACCGTTGCTTACGGCAGCGGTATAACCGGTACCGGACAGCTGGACCACGTCGAAACCAGTGCCACCGTCAATTTTATCCATGCCCGAACCGGCGTGAATCACGTCGTCGCCCGCACCGGTTTTGACGATGTTTTCACCGCCATTCAGGATGATGGTGTCATTGCCACCAGCGGTCGTGATGGTGTCATTGCCGGCTGCAGCATCGATGTGAGTGTTGACGTTGTCATTGACGGTGATGATGTCATCGCCGGTACCCATAACGATTACCCGACCAGCCGCCGCGCCCTCGGTGGTAGCGCTGGTGGTGGTAGTAGCAGAGCCAAAGGTCGCAGTGACGTTAGCGGCGGTATCGAAGATGAAGGCCGAGGTATTGGCCAGTACCGTCGGGATAGTAACGGTCACATTAGTGCCATCTGCACCCAGATCGGAGAAGTAAGCCACATCCGGTGTCACGATGTTGCCATTCGAATCGAAGTTCACCGACAGATTCTTGCCGTTGGAAGTCGACGTAGCGAGCGTGGTGGTGGAGTCATCCAGGTTCAGGATCGACGAAATGGCGTTGATGGTCGTGGCGCTCAGGGCGGAGGTCGCCAGGGTAGCGTTCAGACTGGCTGCAGAAATGGCGGCATCGTATTGCATGAAGAGAATCTCCTGGGTCGCGCGTCAGCTTGTGACTTGCGCGGATTGAAGCGGGATTTGGGTGAGATCTTCCCTAGGAGACTGGTAGCGGGCAGCGTTCATCTCGATGCGGGGGGTGATCGATACATGTAGAGCGACTAGCTTGGCCTGCCCCTGTCGGGCAGTAACTTCCTGGCCATCCACGAGGTCTTGCGGAGCACATCCGGCAAAGACCGCCTGGGCGTCCAGAACGTATTCGGCGCGGCGCGGCCCGACCAAAGCCATGGCCACCGCGGTGATGGGCGCGCGCTTACCACGCGACCCTAGAAAATTGCCGCTGAGTACAGCGGGTTGCAAGACATCGGCGACCTTGCAGCTATAGGCGATATCCACACCTTGCGGCTTGTTGGGCCAGATCACAGCGAAGCCTTCGAGACGGGCGTCCTGCTCGACGTTGCCAACCCATTCGTTAGCTGTGACGTCGCCTTGGGCTTGAACGTGGCCTATGAGCTTGATTACGACGGGACTACCGTGGCGCTCCGCACGGGATGCCGCTTCCAGCGCCTTGCTGGCCACGATGGGAGCATGGTGTTGTTCGGAGCGAATGATGTCAGCTGAGGTATCGATACGATCAACGCGCAGATCAACCTTACGTACCGGCAGATCCGCACGCTGATACTCGGTGATGAGCAGGGTACCGGCGCCATTCTTGACGCGCACGATCAAGGTATCGCCGAGACGGGAGAGGGTATTACGGACGACGGTTTCGCCAGGAAAGAAATCGACCGAGCTCTTGCCGATGGGGGCAGGCTGCAGGCTGATGAGGCAGGGCTCCTCCGCGCTATCCTGGGATGCGTATCGAACGATATACATTCCAGGCTCAAGGGTGAGCAGCCGAGTCTTGAAGGTGAAGGGTGAATCGTCCATAAGATCCATTCGTTCGTGACCGATGTCCTTGGAAGCCCGGAATAAACACTTCTGGGCCTTGGTCAGGTGCAAACCCTATCACACATTCTGTGTGACCGCGCCAGCTTCTTGACGAGGTCAGTATAAAAGAAAATGACTGAATCTCAACGTCAAATCGTAGCCCAGACACTACCGTTCGGTAGAAAAGTTCAATCGAATTGATAGCAAAAAGCCATAAAAAGGATCGATTAGCGCACAAATCATTGATTCCTAGCATCTAGGTTAAGAACTGCCTACTAGACAGCTGTGCTAGGGTGCCTTCCTTTTGGGTTTACCTTCGCCATGCGCATTTTGCATGTCTTCAAGACCTATCTGCCCGACACCCATGGCGGTATCGAACACGTCATTCGCCAGATGTGCCTGGCTACGAAAGGCTTCGGAATCGATCATCGAATTCTGACGCTCAGCAAGCATCCCGTCCCGGAACGCGTGGAGGTGGATGGCATTCCTGTCCGGCGTGTCAAACAGGATCTCGACCTGGCTTCGACGGGGCTTTCCTTGAGCGCTTTCCGGGTTTTCGCCGAGGAGACCCGTGCGGTCGACCTGATTCATTTCCATTTTCCCTGGCCGTTCATGGACGTCCTGCAGCTGGCGATACGGCCAGGCAAGCCCTATGTGGTGAGCTATCACTCGGACATCGTCAAGCAGCGCCATCTACTCAAGCTCTATTCGCCGCTGATGCACGGCTTTCTGGGCAAGGCGGCCCGCGTGATAGCGGCGACCGAGCCCTATCGCCGGTCCAGCCCCACCTTGCAACGCCTGGGCAGCAAGGTAAGGGTGATTCCCTATGGCCTGGATCCAGCCAGCTATCCCGAGGC